>NZ_RZTO01000104.1:0-11381 GCF_003997225.1 Mesorhizobium sp. M2C.T.Ca.TU.002.02.1.1 | reverse complement strand
GTGACGATCTCCTTGCTCGGACTCGGCCTGCTGTGGAGCCGGAACGGCTGGAGATGCCGGCCATATCGCCAAGTGTGCGTCCGTCGCCGTCTCTCGTGGTCATTGCGGCGGCTCCCGCCAGAATGTGCCGGGTGCCATCTCGGACGCGCTGCCGACCAGCTTTTCGCCGCCGATCCCAGCCAGTACCCGATAGAGCCTGCCGGCATCGGCCGCCTCCTCGGCGACCGGGCGCCTGGGGATGCCTTCGCGGTAGCGGTCGCGCAGCTTGGCCAACTCCCTGCCTTCCGCGCGGATGACCGGCGCGAGGCGCAGCCATTCTTCATCGGACCTTGCCAGCAGATCCTTGGCCTGCGCGGAAGCCTTGAGGAAACTGCGGGCGGCTTGCGGATTGTCGTTCGCCCATTTGTCGTGGAAGACATAGCCAAGCGCGGATACCGGGCCCGATGCTCCTAGCGCCATCTGCGCGTCGCCGGCGCCGATCAGCCGGCGAAAGCCATCGGCCTCGAGCCGGGCGCAGAAATGCCAGAAGTTGAGCGCCGCATCGAGCTCGCCCTGAATGGCTTTTTGCGAAATCAGCGGCGGCGCGCCAAAGACGACATCGCTCACCGACGGCAGGTCGAGGCCGTGATCGCGCCTGGCCAGCGCCTGTATCAGCAGCCAGCTCTTGTCGAGCGCCCCGCCGGCGACGCCGATCTTCTTTCCCTTGAGGTCGGCGATCGTGCGGATCGGCGATGCGTCCTTCACCATGATTGCCCCGACGGAAGTCGAATAGGGGGCCAATGTGACGTCGCCGCCATCCGAGCGCTGGCGCGAGACCCACAGCCAATCGGTCACGATCATGTCGATCGCGTCCGCCAGCATCGCCACATTGGTCGCATCCTCCCCGGCGAAATAGATGACGTCCAGATCGATCCCGTTGGCCGCGTCGAACCCGTGGTGCTTCAACGTATCAAGCTCCCAGCTCACCGTGCCGAACTTCAGCACGCCGATGCGGACCTTGGACGCGGCGGAGGCGGCAATGGGGTGCGAGCCGAGAAGCACCGCCGTTCCAAGGGCCGCCAAACGGAGCGTTTCCCGCCGCGAAATCATGACGCGTCCTCCCGGGACTGCAACAACCCAGGGGCGCCGGTCAGATCGCCTGGTCCTTCGTCGGGAAAGCGCATTTCCAGCGCCTGACCTTCAGGGCCGGATGCTCCTGCGACCATTTCGCGATCTCGCTGGGCGCCAGCATCATGCATTGGAACAGGGAGCCGCGGCTTTCAAAATAGAGGTGCTCGTCTCGGCAATCGCCGGGATTGGCACTCAGGCAAACCGTCAAGATGAGGTAGACCATACTCATTCAGCACCTCTCGCGCGCGAAGATGCCCGCTCCGGCGAAATGCCGCCGACCCCGTTGCCTGGGCAAATCTCAGCCAGCCTGGCCGACGTCCCGAGGTGCCCTTGGAAATCCAGAACGATCCGAAGCTACGCGCTCGCCCCAAGACCGTCAACAAAGGCGAAAGTACAGGACGGGCATCTGTCGATGCCGGAGTCTGGACCTTCGTATGATTGACTTCCGCCGTCCTCCAGTTAGCTTTTTTTCAGGCACCGGGCATTTGACGATCAATGAGGAATTGCCATGCGCGCTATCGCGTTTTTCGCCGTCACTTTCCTGGTTACTTTCATCACGGACCAATCCCACGCGCAGGATGCGGCGGCAGGTGAGAAGGTCTTCACCAAATGCAAGGTCTGCCACGTCGCGGACAAGGACCAGAACAAGGTCGGTCCGTCGTTGAATGGCGTCATCGGCCGCACGGCCGGAACGCATCCCGGTTTCAGCTATTCCCAGGCGATGGTCGCGGCCGGAAAGTCTGGCGTCAAATGGGACGAAGCGACGCTGACGACCTATCTCCATGATCCGAAGGCCATGGTGAAAGGCACGAAGATGGCGTTCGTCGGCCTCAAGGACGACAAGGACGTGGCCAACGTCATCGCCTATCTCAAGCAGTTCTCGAAATAGGGCAGTTCTCGAAATAGGGCAGTTCTCGAAGCAGGGGCAATTCTTGATGTGACGGCTTCGCCGGTCGTTCGCTTTTCGATCGGCCGGCGATTGCCTGCCTATTCGACGCCGCCTGTCAGGCAGCGGCCTGGAGCCTCTGCATCGCGGAAGGCAGATCGAGCAGGCTGTCGCAGACAAGGTCCGCGCCAAGCTCCTCGACGGGGACCTGAGTGTAGCCGCCGCGCAGCAGAGCGACCGGCATGCCGGTCGCGCGCGCTGCGCCGACATCGCTGACGCTGTCTCCAACCATCAGCGCCTCGTACGGTTCGGCCTGAAGCTGGTCGAGCGCCAGAAGCAGGGCGTCAGGCGCCGGTTTCAGTTTCGTCACCGCGTCTCCGCCGACGATCGCGCCGAGATATTCCGTCAGGTGGAAGTGCAGCAGGATTTCGCGGGTCGCCAATTGCGGCTTGTTGGTGACGACGCCCATGGCTGTTCCGTTCAGGTGGAAATGCGTCAGCGTCTCCCTGACGCCAGGCATCAGCCGTGTCAGGCCGGTCAGATGTCTGCGGTAGATCGGCGCCATGTCGCGGTTGGCCTCCTCGAGGGCGCTGCCGGCAAGCGGCGACCCCGAGGCTGCGAAAGCCCGCTCGACCAGTTTCATGACGCCGCCACCGATCATCGCCCTGATCTGGTCCACCTTGAGCGGCGGCAGATCGCGGCCCGCCAGCAGCTCGTTGACCGCCGCCGCGATGTCGGGCGCCGAGTCGATCAGCGTGCCGTCGAGATCGAACAGGATCGCCTTCGGCAACCGAAACCGCTTGCTTGCGCCTTTCATGCGGCCTCCTTCCATTTGATCGAGCAGCCGATCGAAGCGATCTGGTCGAGCGGCCCATTGCCGGTTCGGGCGACCTGCTTCATCGCGTCATAAAGATCGCGCTTGAGCCCCGGCGCTCCGGCGTCCCGTCGCGATGCGTCAAGCCGGCCGCGATATTGCAGCGTCAGCTCGCTGTTGAAGCCGAAGAAATCCGGGGTGCACACGGCGCCATAGGCGCGCGCCGCCGCCTGCGAGTCGTCGTGCAGGTATGGGAAGGTGAAGCCGTTCGTCCTGGCGAAGAGTTTCATCTTGTCGAAGGAATCGTCCGGATAGGCGGCGGCGTCGTTGGCGTTGATCGCGACGAAGCCAATCCCTTCGGCCTTGAGGTCATTAGCATCACGTACGACGCGCGAAATCACCGCCTTCACATAGGGGCAGTGATTGCAGATGAAGGCGACGACCAGCCCGTTGCGGCCGGCGTGGCCGAGGATCGAATGCGATCTGCCGTCGATGCCTGGCAAGACGGCATCGACGGCTTGCCAGCCGAAATCGCAGACCGGTGGGATTGCCGCCATGTCGTCCTCCAACCAAGCAGGTTCACGCAGCTTGCCGGACCGCCCCGTCGGCCGCCTGTCTGATCGCGCCTATATTGGCGCGATAGGCGGCCTCGGCGCCACCCTTGAAGACGGCGGAACCGGCGACGAGCACATTGGCGCCGGCCGCGGTGACAAGGGGAGCCGTCTCGGACGTGACGCCGCCGTCGATCTCGATGTCGATCGGACGCTGGCCGACGAGCGCCTTGACGCGCCTGACCTTGTCGATGACAGCCGGAATGAAGGCCTGGCCGCCGAAACCCGGATTGACCGTCATCAGAAGCACCAGATCGAGCCGGTCGAGGACATATTCGATGACGCTTTCCGGCGTCGATGGATTGAGCGACACGCCGGCCTTCTTGCCGAGGTTCCTGATGGCCTGCAGCGAACGGTCGAGGTGCGGCCCGGCCTCGGCATGCACCGTGATGACGTCGCAACCGGCGTCGGCGAAGGCGGCGAGATAGGGATCGGCCGGCGCGATCATCAGATGACAGTCGAAGATCTTGGCGGTCCGGTTACGGATCGCCTTGATCACCGGCGGACCGAAGGTGATGTTGGGCACGAAATGTCCGTCCATCACGTCGAGATGGATCCAGTCGGCGCCAGCGCGTGCGACCGCTTCGACCTCGTCGCCGAGCCGCGAGAAATCCGACGACAGGACGGAAGGGGCGATGATGGTCTTCGCGGTCATTTGCTTGCTCCTTTCCCGGGCTTCAGCGCGAAGACCCGGCTGGCGGTGATGTCCTCGGCGGAGATCGTCGACAGCGCCTTGGCGTCGAGCGGTCCCTTGGCGCTCTCGAACAGGCGGTTGGCCTGCCGCAGCCTTGCCCGGTCGAGCGCGTTGCGGATCGAGCGGGCATTGGCGAAGTGCGGCTGCGCGCGGCGGCGTGCGATGTAGTCGGCCATTGCGGCGGTTGCCTTCGTGTCGAACAGGTAATTTTGCTGGTCGAGCATTTGTTCCGCGATCCTGAGAAGCTCGTCGTCGGAATAGTCGGGAAAGTCGATGTGGTGGGCTATGCGTGAACGGAATCCCGGATTGCTTTCGAAGAAGCGGTCCATGCGCTGCGCATAGCCGGCGAGGATCACCACGAGGTCGTCGCGCTGGTTCTCCATCACCTGCAGCAGGATCTCGATCGCCTCCTGGCCGTAATCGCGCTCGTTCTCGGGCCGGTAGAGATAATAGGCCTCGTCGATGAACAGCACGCCGCCCATCGCCTTCTTGAGAATCTCCTTGGTCTTGGGCGCGGTGTGGCCGATATACTGGCCGACAAGATCGTCGCGCGTCACCGAGACCAGATGGCCTTTGCGGATATAGCCGAGCCGATGCAGCAGGTCGGCCATGCGCAGCGCGACGGTCGTTTTGCCCGTGCCGGGATTGCCGGTGAAGCTCATATGCAGCGTCGGAGTTTCGTGCGCGAGGCCCATGCGACGGCGGGCCCTCTCGACCAACAGGAGGGCCGCCGTCTCGCGGATGCGCCGCTTGACCGGGGCGAGCCCGATCAGATCGCGGTCGAGTTCGGCCAGGACGTCCTTGACGCCGGAGGTTTCGAATTCCTCGCGCAGATCGATCGCCGCCGGGACGGTGGCTTGCGGCGTTTCCGTTTCGGCAAAGGCTGGCGCCGGCATGGCATTTCCTCCTGTCGCGACGTTCAGCCGTACCTCGCTCCGGCCGGCTTGTCGGCGGCGTAGGGCCGGGTGGTGTAGCGGATCACGCGGCCAGCGGCCTCCTGCCGGTCGAGCCGGTAGCCGGGTTCCTCGGCCGGGCGGTTGGCGATGAAGGAAAGCTTCACCGATTCCCAGCCATGCGAGGCATCGAAGGCGACGACCCGGATATAGCGGTCACCATAGAGCTTGCGGCATGCGTTCAGCTCCATCATAAGCGCCGCCGCATCGGGATTGTCGAACATCGGGTGGCCCCACATCTCCCAATAGACATTGCGCGGGTGAGGGTCGTCGGTGACCTCGAGGCTGACGGCCCATTTGTTATCGATGCAATACTGCACCTGGGCGCGGATCTGGTCGTCGGTCAGGTCGGGCAGGAAGGAAAAGGCCCCTTGGGTGATGCGCATGATTGTTCTCCTTATTCGGCTGCCGTAGCCACCGGGACGAAGTCCGGCGTGTCGGTCGAGGCATAGTTGAAGGTCACGTCCTTCCAGGTCTCGAGCGCCTGTTTCAGCGGCAGACAATTCCTGGCCGCGTTCTCCAGGATCTGCGGTCCTTCCCGCACATAGTCACGGCCCTCGTTTCGGGCGAGGATCATGCATTCGAGGGCAACGCGGTTTGCCGTGGCGCCGGCGGCGATGCCCATAGGATGGCCGATGGTGCCGCCGCCGAACTGCAGCACGACGTCTTCGCCGAGCAGGTCGATGAGCTGATGCATCTGGCCGGCATGGATGCCGCCGGACGCCACCGGCATCAGCTTGTTGAGCGAGGCCCAGTGCTGGTCGAAGAAGATGCCGTTCTCCAGCCTCATCGGGTTATGGTCCTCGCGGCAGATGTCGTAGTAGCCCCTGGTGGTCGCCGGATCGCCTTCCAGCTTGCCGACCACGGTGCCGGCATGGATGTGATCGACGCCGGCGAGCCGCATCCATTTGGCGATGACGCGGAAGGATACGCCGTGCGACTTCTGCCGCGTGTAGGTCGAATGTCCGGCGCGATGCAGGTGCAGGATCATGTCGTTCCGGCGCGCCCACTTGGCCATCGACTGGATCGCCGTGTAGCCGATCACGAGGTCGATCATGACGATGTTGGAGCCGAGTTCCCTGGCGAAGTCGGCCCGTTCGTACATGTCCTCCATGGTGGCCGCGGTGACGTTGAGATAGGTGCCCTTGATCTCGCCTGTCTCGGCCTGCGCCTTGTTGACCGCCTCCATGCAGTAGAGGAAACGCTCGCGCCAATGCATGAAGGGCTGCGAGTTGATGTTCTCGTCGTCCTTGGTGAAATCGAGCCCGCCCTTCAGCGCCTCGTAGACGACGCGGCCGTAGTTGCGGCCCGAGAGCCCGAGCTTGGGCTTGACGGTGGCGCCGAGCAGCGGGCGACCGAACTTGTCGAGGCGCTCGCGCTCGACGACGATGCCGGTCGCCGGACCCTGGAAGGTCTTCACATAGGCGACGGGAAAACGCATGTCCTCCAGCCGCAGTGCCTTCAACGGCTTGAAGCCGAAGACGTTGCCTATGATCGAGGCCGAAAGATTGGCGATCGAGCCCGGCTCGAACAGGTCGAGGTCATAGGCGATGTAGGCGAAGTACTGTCCGGGCGCGTTCGGCACCGGGTCGACCCGATAGGCCTTGGCGCGGTATTTTTCTGACGCCGTCAGCCGGTCGGTCCACACAACGGTCCAGGTTGCGGTCGAGGATTCGCCGGCGACCGCCGCGGCGGCCTCGATCGGGTCGACGCCGTCCTGCGGCGTGATCCTGAACACCGAGATGATGTCGGTGTCCTTGGGCTCGTAGTCGGGCTCCCAATAGCCCATCTTCTTGTATTCCATGACGCCGGATCTGTAGCGTTCCTTGCCGGTCACGGTTTCGTTTTTGTTGGACATGACGCTGGTCCTTTCCTTTTTGGCGGACCGCCGCTCAGGCGGCTTTCGCGGTTGCGATCTGCGGGTCGAGCTTTCCCGCGGCGTAGCGTTTGGCCATCTCGTCCATGGCGATGACCTTGATCTTCGAGGCGTTGCCCGCGGTGCCGAAGCGTTCGAAGCGATCGCGGCAGAGGTCGCGCAAGGCGTCCATGGCGGGCTTCAGGAATTTGCGCGGATCGAATTCGCGCGGATCCTGCGTCGCGACGCGGCGGAACTGTCCGGCCATGGCCATGCGGCAATCGGTGTCGATGTTGACCTTGCGCACGCCGTGGCGGATGCCGCGCTCGATTTCCTCGACCGGAACGCCGAAGGTCTGGGGCATCTCGCCGCCATATGCGTTGATGATGTCCTGCAGTTCCTGCGGCACGGACGACGAACCGTGCATGACCAGATGCGTGTTCGGCAGCTTCTCGTGGATCGCCTCGATCACCTGCATGGCCAGGATGTCGCCGTCCGGCTTGCGCGTGAACTTGTAGGCGCCGTGGGACGTGCCGCAGGCGATCGCCAGCGCATCGACGCGGGTGGCGGTCACGAAGTCGACCGCCTGATCGGGGTCGGTCAAAAGCTGGTCATGGGCTAGCGCGCCTTCGGCGCCGTGACCGTCCTCGGCTTCGCCCTGGCCGGTCTCCAGCGAGCCGAGCACGCCGAGCTCGCCTTCGACGGAAGCGCCGACCCAATGCGCCATGCGCGCGACGCGCTCGGTGATGGCGACGTTGTAGTCGTAGCTCGCCGGGGTCTTGGCGTCCGCCATCAACGACCCGTCCATCATCACCGAGGTGAAGCCGTGGCGGATCGCCGAAAGGCAAGTGGCTTCGTTGTTGCCGTGATCCTGGTGGATGCACAGCGGAATGGCCGGATGGATCTCGGTCAGCGCCTCCATCATCCTGGCCAGCATGATGTCGTTGGCATAGGAGCGGGCGCCGCGCGAGGCCTGGATGATGACCGGCGCGTCGCAGGCGCCCGCCGCCTCCATGATGGCGAGGCCCTGTTCCATGTTGTTGATGTTGAATGCCGGCACGCCGTAACCGTGCTCGGCGGCATGGTCGAGAAGCTGGCGAAGGGTGATGCGGGCCATTGTCGGTCCTCCTAGATGATGAGCTTCAGCGCCGCCGCGGCGACGGCTTCGGGCGTGATGCCGAAATGCTTGTAGAGGTCCGGAGCCGGCGCGCTGGCGCCGAAGCCGGTCATGCCGACAAAGGCGCCCGTGTCGCCGATCCAGCGGTCCCAGCCGAGACGGGCGGCCGCCTCGACGGCGACGCGCGGTGCCGAGCCGAGAACGGACTTGCGGTAGTCTGCGTCCTGTTCCTCGAACAGTTCCCAGCACGGCATCGAGACGATTGCCGCGGCGACGCCGTGTTCGGCCACCAGCCGTTCGGCGGCGGCAACGGCGATCTCGACTTCCGAGCCGGTGGCGATCAGCGTCACGGCGCGGTGCGTGGACGGCTCGCGCAAGACGTAGGCACCCCGGCCCGACCGGTTCTCGTGGCCGTGTGCCTGGCGCAGCATCGGCAGGTTCTGCCGCGAGAGCACCAGCACGCTAGGCCGTGTCTCGCTGCTCAGCGCCAACTCCCAGCATTCCGCCGTTTCGATGATGTCGGCCGGGCGGAAAACGTTGAGGTTCGGCGTCGCCCGCAGCATCGCCAGGTGCTCGATCGGCTGGTGTGTCGGGCCGTCCTCGCCGAGGCCGATGGAATCATGCGTCATCACATAGACGACGCGCTGGTTCATCAGCGCCGAGAGCCGCATCGCGCCGCGAGCGTAGTCGGCGAAGCAGAGGAAGGTGCCGCCATAGGGCACGAAGCCGCCATGCAACGCGATGCCGTTCATGGCCGCGGCCATGCCATGCTCGCGGATGCCGTAGTGAATGTAGCGGCCTGCGTAGTCGTCAGGCGCTATGCGATCCATGCCCTTGGTGATCGTCAGGTTCGAATGCGTGAGATCGGCGGAGCCGCCGACCGTCAGCTCGGTCGCGCCATTGATCGCGGCAAGCGCCATTTCGGAGGCCTTGCGCGTTGCGACCTTGGTCGCCTTCTCGACATGCTCCCTGCGGAATGCGTCCAGTGCTTCGAAGACCGCATCGGGCAGCTTGCCCGAAAGCGCGCGCTCGAAATCCTCGCGCGCCGGCGAGGCGGCAAGCCGCCGCTCCCAGGCGCGCCGCGCCGCCCGGCCGCGTTCGGCGATCTCGCGCCAGGCCGAAAGGATTTCATCCGGAACCTCGAACGGCGCGTGGGCCCAGCCGATGTTCTCGCGCGTCGCGGCGATCTCCGCATCGCCCAGCGGCGCGCCATGCGTCTTTTCCGAACCGCCGAGATTGGGCGCGCCTTTGCCGATCACTGTGCGGCAGGCGATCAGCGACGGTCGATCCGACCGCCGCGCGGCCTCGATCGCCGCGGCGACGGCCTCCATGTCGTGGCCATCCACCGACTGCACACGCCATCCGGCGGCTTTGAACCGGGCCGGCTGATCCATCGATGTCGACAGCGAGGTCGGCCCGTCGATGGAGATCGCGTTGTCGTCCCAGAGCACGATGAGGCGGGAAAGCTTCAGGTGACCCGCAAGGTCGATCGCCTCGTGGCTGATGCCTTCCTGCAGGCAGCCGTCGCCGGCGACCACATAGGTGTGGTGGTCGACGAGATCGGCGCCGTGGCGGGCGGCAAGCATGCGCTCCGCCAGCGCCATGCCGACAGCGGTCGAGATGCCTTGCCCGAGCGGACCGGTCGTCGTCTCGATGCCGAGCGCGTGGCCATGCTCGGGATGCCCGGCGGTGCGGCTGCCCAGCTGGCGGAAGCGCTGCAATTCCTCGATCGGCATGTCTTCGTAGCCGAGCAGGTGATGCAGCGCATATTGCAGCATCGAGCCATGCCCGGCCGAAAGCACGAAGCGGTCGCGATCGGGCCAGTCCGGCGCCGTCGGGTCGATCTTGATGACGCGGCCGAACAATACCGTCGCGACATCCGCCATACCCATCGGCATGCCCGGATGTCCGGAATTGGCCTTCTGCACGCTGTCCATGGCAAGGGCGCGGATGGCGTTCGCCATGTCGCGCTCGGAGACGGCGGCGGCGGACTTCAATGCTGCCAGGCTTGTCATGGCATCCTCCTCACGACACACGTTTCTTGCGTTCGATCAATTGCAGGATGAGCGGCGTCAGGATCAGCTGCATGGCAAGGTCCAGCTTGTTGCCCGGCACCACTATGGAATTCGGCCGCGACATGAAGGAGTCGTGGATCATCGAAAGCAGGTAAGGAAAATCGATGCCGCGGGGGTTGGCGAAACGGATGACCAGCATCGATTCGTCGGGGGTCGGGATCCAGCGCGCGATGAACGGGTTCGACGTGTCGACGATCGGCACGCGCTGGAAGTTGATCGCGGTCTGCGAGAATTGCGGGACGATGTAGCGGACATAGTCCGGCATCCGGCGCAGGATCACATCCATCACCGCCTCGGTGGAATAGCCGCGCGTGGCGCGGTCGCGATGGATCTTCTGGATCCATTCGAGATTTATGACCGGCACCACGCCGATCTTGAGGTCCGCATGCCTGGCCAGGTTGATCTTGTCGGTGACGACGCAGCCATGCAGGCCTTCGTAGAAGAGCAGGTCGCTCGGCGCGAATTCGCGCCATTCGGTGAAATTGCCGGGCGGCGTGCCGTACTGCTTCTCCTCGTCCTCGTCATGGACGTAGGTGCGGGTCCTTCCGCTTCCCCGGCGGCCATATTCCTCGAAGACGCCTTCAAGGATCCCGAGCTCGTTGGCCTCGGCATGGAAGTGCGTGAAGTTCGGATTGCCCGCCTTTTCCTGCTTGGCGACCTCCGCCTTCATCGCCGCGCGGTCGTAGCGATGGAAGGCATCGCCTTCGATGAAGGCAGCCTCGATGTTCTCGCGCCGGAAGATCTGCTCGAAGATGCGCTTGACCGAGGTCGTGCCCGCGCCCGACGATCCGGTGATGGTGATGATGGGGTGCTTCGCCGACATGGTATCCGCTCAGGCCCTGAAGAGTCCGCGGCGGCTGAACAGCGGCGCACGCTCGCCGATGGCGCTGGGTTCGGTGTGGTAGCGGGCGATGCGCGCGACTTCCCGCGCGGATCCGAAGACCACGGGCACGCGCTGGTGCAGGCTCTCGGGTTCTATTTCCAGGATGCGGGTGATCGCATCGGTCGCGGCACCGGCCGCCTGTTCGATCAGATAGGCGATCGGATTGGCCTCATAGACCAGCCGAAGCCGACCCTGGCTGTAACCACGGCGCTGGTCGCCAGGATACAGAAACACGCCGCCGCGCATCAGTATGCGGTAGCATTCGGCGACAAGCGAGGCGATCCAACGCATGTTGAAATCCTTCTCTCGTGGGCCTTCGGCGCCTTCCAGGCAGTCGTCGACATAGAGGCGAACGGCCTCGTCCCAGTGCCGGTAGTTGGCGG
>NZ_RZTO01001049.1:0-1819 GCF_003997225.1 Mesorhizobium sp. M2C.T.Ca.TU.002.02.1.1 | reverse complement strand
CGCGTGGAGCGCGAGGCCAGAAGGTTCAACAGGGTCAAGGCGCACCTCCCGCAGTGCTTTATTTAGGTCAGCTTGGTTGACCTATTATCAGGCCGCGCCTTTCGCGTGAATACACAAAACGGTCATGGCGCATCGCCCTGGCGACATTTGGCCCACAGATTTTCGCAAATGCTAATGGAAATTTGGTCATCGGCCCCGGCAGATGGTGGATTGTCGTTATATTAGAAAAGGCGCATATTACAGCAAGCCGGAGCTTCGCTGCGGTTGAACCGCCCGTTGGCCAGGACTGCCCGAGCGGTCCACGGATAGACCAGTCAAATGCCAGGAGAAAACACGCACGTCCGTGCCGCCCCTCATCATTGGGCCGCCGAGGCAGTGATATTTGGAGGAGGATCCCATGAAGGTTACCATATTGGCGACTTACGAACCCCATGCCGCCAAGGGGCTGATGCAAGGATCGAACCGCGAGGTTGCAATCGCCGCGCTGTTTGAAAGCGTGGGTGGCAAGATGAACAGCCTGATGTTCACGCGCGGCAAATATGACGTCATCGTCAATGGCGAGGTGCCGAACCAGGCCGCCGGGATGGGCATGACCCTTGCCGTGCGGGCAAGCGGCTCGGTGCGCGACATGGTCGTTCTCGAAGAGCTGGACATGAAGGCCGTGCTCGCGGCCGCCAACAAGGCCGCCGGCGCCTACAAGCCGGCCGGCTGACCTCAAACCGATCGGAGGACGCCATGACCGCCTATAACGTAGTCCGTTTTCGCACCAAGCCAGGCAAGGAAAAGGCCTTCGTCGATGCGCATGAGAAGATCTCGCTGAACGCCAAGGGCTTTCGCAAGGGCGCCCTTATCAAGACCGGCGAGCGCACATTCTGCATGGTCGGCGAATGGAACGACATGGACAGCCTGGCCGCGGCGCGTCCGATGATGATCGGCATTCTCGACACGTTCCGCGATATGCTCGAAGACCTCGGCGGCGAACTCGGCGTGACGGATCCGGTATCAGGGACGGTCGTTGCGGAAATAGGCTGAGGGTACTTCCCTCTGGCGGGCCGGGCCACCATGCGCCCGGCCGACGCTTGCGGCCGACGACATGCCGCCGCGCTGGCGTGGCGCGTCTGCGCGGCCCTCAGAATGGCAACCGGATCTCGTCGAGGTGGTTCGACTGTTCCGGCCAGCCGATATCCTTCTTGATCTCGGTCGGCAGCTCGTTGAGCTCGCGCGTCGTACGGCGGCGCTTGCTGGCCTGCGCGAAGGCGGCGCGGATTCGGTTGAGACTTTTGAACATGGAAACCCCCGTAGATCAGCGGCGGAAAACCGGTGCCGCCTCTTCCCGGCGCCGCTTTTGCAATGCGTCTGTAACCAGTCGATTGCGCACGAACGGTGAAATGCTTCACGAAGCCGGGGCGGCTTGAAACATATGCATGCAAATTAATTTATGAGATCAGGCATGCGGCCTGCGCGCCAGTCGCAAGCCCGTGTGGCCTGCAATGTCAGACGCTTGGGCTGATTGACCGATGTGTCAATTGATGTCCCGCCGAGACGGCGGCGCGCTTTACTCCGGCGCCTGCGAATCCCCGGAAATGACCCTCGCGGCGGTCTGCGCCGAAAGCCGGCCTTTGCGGACGAGCGTCGGCCTTGAATATTCTTTCTTCATGGCAAAGTCCCCAACCAGCACTGAAACGTGCGGCATCGGACATGGGCTGTCAAGCGGAGAGCCCGGCACCGGAAGGCGCTCCACGCTTTTCCGGAATTGCTTTAGAACTTGTAGTTGATCTTGCCGACGACGGTGTTTTCCGTATCGCGGTTCCTGAGAAGC
>NZ_RZTO01001048.1:0-1825 GCF_003997225.1 Mesorhizobium sp. M2C.T.Ca.TU.002.02.1.1 | reverse complement strand
CACCTATCCGAAGGTGGCAACTCAGATTGTCAAGCTCGGCGACGTTGACGTGACCATCAACGGCATCGCCAAGGGCGCCGGCATGATCGCGCCCGACATGGCGACGATGCTTTCCTTCATCGCCACCGACGCACCGATCGCCGCCCCCGTGCTGCAGGACCTGCTGTCGCGCGGCACGGCCAAGACCTTCAATGCGGTGACCGTCGACAGCGATACCTCGACCAGCGACACGCTGCTCATCTTCGCGACCGGCAAGGCCGCCGCGCGCGGCGCGCCGGCGATCGCCGATCCCAAGGATGCGCGGCTCGGCGCGTTCCGCCGGGCGCTCGGCAAGGTGCTGAAGTCGCTGGCGCTGCAAGTGGTGCGCGACGGCGAGGGCGCGCGCAAACAGGTCGAAGTCACCGTCACCGGCGCCAAATCGGCGCGTTCGGCCAAGCGGATCGCGCTTTCGATCGCCAATTCGCCGCTGGTCAAGACGGCGGTCGCGGGCGAGGACGCCAATTGGGGCCGCGTCGTCATGGCCGTCGGCAAGGCCGGCGAGCCGGCCGACCGCGACCGGTTGTCGATCTGGTTCGGCGACAATCGGCTCGCGCATGAGGGCGAGCGCGATCCGGGCTATTCGGAGGAAGCGACCTCGGCCTATATGAAGCGCGATGACATCCGCATCCGCGCCGATATCGGCATCGGCCGCGGCAAGGCGACGGTGTGGACCTGCGACCTCACCAAGGAATATGTCGCCATCAACGGCGATTATCGGAGCTGATGGCGCCGGTGTCCGGGCATCCGGCAAGCGTGCTGGCGGTCGTGCGCCGCTACGAGGCGGCGGGGTTTCGCGCCTGGCCGGCGGCCGCCGTCCATTATGACGGGACCTGGGTGGTGCGGCTGACCGCCGGTCTCCCCGCCAAGCGCCTGAATTCGGTCAATCCGCTCGATCCCGGCGACACGCATGCCATCGAGGAGCGCATCGGCCGCGCCGCAAGGCGCTTCGATGCTTATGGCCGGCCGCTGACCTTCCGTATGTCGCCGCTGTCGGGGCAGGTGCTGTCCAGGCATCTCGACAAGGGCGGCTGGAACAGGTTCGACGAATCCCTGGTCATGCGGCTGCCGCTGAAGGACCTCGAGCTTGGCGCGGCCATGGACCAGATACCGCTGAAGGACATCAGCCGCTTCATCGGCGCGTCGCTGAGGACGAGCGGCTCGGACGCCTCGCTGCGGCCTGGCCTGTCGGAGGTCATCGGCGCCATTCAGCCGGAAGCGGGGCTGTTCGCGCTCGAGGACGGCAACGAGCCGCTGGCGACGCTGATCTGCGTCCATGACGGCGATCTCGCCGGCCTGTTCGAGGTCGCCACTGAAAAGTCCGCGCGCAAACAGGGCCATGGCCGCAATCTCATCCTCTCGGCGCTGAAATGGGCGCGGCTGCGCGGCGCGCGCGAAGCCTGGCTGCAGGTCGAGGCCGGCAATCTACCGGCGCTCTCGCTCTACCGGTCGCTCGGCTTCGAGGAAGTCTATCGCTACCATTATCGACGGCCGCCGGGCGCATGAGCGAGATCAAGCCACCCGGAAAGCGCCTGCTTCTGGTCGCGGCCTGCGCGCTGGTCGACGCCGACCGGCGCGTGCTCCTGGCGCAGCGCCCCGAGGGTAAACAGCTTGCCGGCCTGTGGGAGTTTCCAGGCGGCAAGGTCGAGCCCGGCGAGACGCCGGAGGAGTGCCTGGTCCGCGAATTGCATGAGGAACTCGGCATCGAAACGGAGATTCCGTGCCTGGCGCCGCTCACCTTCGCCAGCCATTCCTATGACGATTTCCATCTGCTGATGCCGCTTTATGT
>NZ_RZTO01001047.1:0-1826 GCF_003997225.1 Mesorhizobium sp. M2C.T.Ca.TU.002.02.1.1 | reverse complement strand
GACCCACAACTACACCGCCTATCCGATGATCCGGCAGGCGCGCGAGATGGTGGCCAAGGGCATGCTCGGTGACATCCGCATCGTGCAGTCGGAATATCCGCAGGACTGGCTGACCGAAGACCTCGCCGCCACCGGCCAGAAGCAGGCCTCCTGGCGTTCCGATCCCAAGCAGGCCGGCGCCGGCGGCGCGCTGGGCGACATAGGCACGCATGCCTACAACCTCGCCCGCTTCGTGTCCGGGCTGGAACTGGATTCCCTGTCGGCCGATCTCGACGCCTTCGTGCCGGGCCGCCAGCTCGACGACAATGTCAACGTCATGCTGCGCTTCAAGCCGGTTGGCAACAAGCATCCGGCCAAGGGCATGATCTGGGCAAGCCAGGTGGCGCCCGGTCATGAGAACGGGCTGAAGCTGCGCATCTACGGCTCCAAGGGCGGGCTGGAATGGGTGCAGGCCGACCCGAACTACCTCTGGTACACGCCGTTCGGCCAGCCGAAGCAACTGCTCACGCGAGCCGGCGCCGGCGCGATGGCGGTGGCCGCGCGCGTCAGCCGCGTGCCGTCCGGCCATCCGGAAGGCTATCTCGAAGGTTTTGCCAACATCTACCAGGAGGCCGCCCGCGCCATCCGCGCCGCGCGCCGGAAGGGCGGCAAGCCGGCCAAGGATGTGATCTTCCCGACGATCGCGGACGGCGTCGAAGGCATGGCCTTCATCGAGGCCTGCGTGAAGTCGTCGAAGAAGAATGGGGCGTGGACGAAGCTCTAGGGGTGCCGATATTCAGGTGAGGCCGGCCTGCGAACGGCGGCTTCCTGCGCTTCCGGTGCTCACGTACTTTAAGTACGCTCCGCTCCGGTTCTCGGAAGCCACCGTTCTCGACTCGGCCTGACCTGAATCGCATCACCCCTTGATCGAAGGTGATGAGGGGGGAGTCGATGAAAATCGGCATGTGCATGTTCTTGTGGACGACCAGCGTCTCGAAGAAGCACGAGGCGCTGCTGAGGGATATCAAGGCGACCGGCTTCGATGGCGTCGAGATACCGGTCTTCGTCGGGGCGCCCGACGATTACAAAAAACTCGGTGAGATGCTCGACCGCATCGGCCTGGAGCGCACCGCGGTCTCGGCCATGGGCGATCCGGCGATGAACCTGATCTCGCCGGATGCCGCGACCCGCAAGGCCGGCATCGACTACATGAAATGGGCGATCGACTGCAGCGCGGCGCTTGGTGCGAAGACGCTCAGCGGCCCGCTGCATTCGACGCTCGGCGCCTTCTCCGGCAGCGGGCCGACTTCCGCCGAAAAAAAGCGCTCGGTCGGCTCCCAGCGCGCCATCGGCGACCATGCCGGCAAGCAAGGCGTGACCATCGGGCTGGAAGCGCTCAACCGCTTCGAATGCTACCTGGTCAACACCATGGCCGACCTGTCGGAGCACATCGACGCGATCGACCGGCCGCACATCAAGGCGATGTACGACACGTTCCACGCCAATATCGAGGAGGCCGACCCGATCGGCGCCTATACGAAGCATCGCCGCAATGTCGTCCATATCCACATTTCGGAGAACGATCGCGGCGTGCCGGGGCGCGGCAACATCCCGTGGAAGGAAACTTTCTCCGCTATTCGCCGGACCGGTTACGACGACTGGCTGACGATCGAATCGTTCGGACGCTCGCTGAAGGATCTGGCAGCGGCGACGAAGGTGTGGCGCGATTTTGCCGAAAGCCCGGAGGCTGTGTATCGCGAGGGGTACAGGCATATCAGGGATGGGTGGAAGGCTGCCGCGTAAGGGCCTCTCCGTTCGTCATCCACGGGCGGAGCGGGAGCGAAGCG
>NZ_RZTO01001046.1:0-1833 GCF_003997225.1 Mesorhizobium sp. M2C.T.Ca.TU.002.02.1.1 | reverse complement strand
GTGCTGACGCTGGGAGGCGGTCCGGCCGCGACGACGCTGGAGGTCGCCATCTACCAGGCACTGCGCTTCGATTTCGATCCCGCGCGCGCAGTGGTGCTGACGCTGTTGCAGATCGCGCTGACCTTCATCGTGGTCGTCGCTCTCACGCGGCTCGGCGCCAACGCGGTCGGCGACGCCAATCTGCCGGTGGCGCCGCGCCGCTACCTTTCGGCGGGCCGCATGGAGAGCGTGCTGAATGCGAGCCTCATCACGCTTGCCCTGCTGTTCGTCGCCGGACCGATGGCGGCGACAGTGGTTTCAGGTCTGGAGGCCGATCTCGGCCGATTGGCGGGCGAGGAAGCGGTGCGCCGCGCGACGCTCACCAGCGCGGGCCTTGCTTTGCTTGCGGCGCTGCTCAGCGTGACCTTGTCGCTGGCGTTGATCGCGGCGCGACGCGCGCTGGCCCTGCGGCGCCGTGCCGGCAGCGCCATGTCGCTGCTCGAGCATGCCGCCGACACCGGAGCCGGCTTCGTGCTCGTCGTGCCGCCGATCGTGCTTGGCGCCGGCTGGTTCCTGGCGTTGCGCAACATCACCGATGTCTTCGCCATCGCGCCGGTCATGGTCGTCGCCGTCAATGCGGTGATGGCCATGCCCTTCGCCATCCGCGCCATTCGCCCGGCCTACGACGCGGCGAGTGAACGCCATGAGCGGCTTTGCCTGGCGCTCGGCATATCCGGCTGGACCCGGCTCAGTCTGATCGACTGGCCGTCGCTGAGGCGGCCCTTGGCCACCGGATTCGCCTTCGCCATGGCGCTGTCGCTCGGCGATCTCGGGGTGATCGCGCTGTTCGGCAGCGATTCCGTGCAGACCCTGCCCTATCTGCTTTTGGCGCGCATGGGCAGCTACCGGACCGCCGACGCCGCGGGACTCGCCTTGCTGCTCGGCCTCGTCTGCCTGATGCTGGTGGTCGTTGCCGACTGGCTGGGGCGGGAAGGAAAGTCATGACGACGATGATCGACGGCGCTGCCGCGCATAAGGGCCTCACCGTCACGCTGGATGGTATCGCGTTCAGCTACGGCGAATCTTCCTTCCGCTTCGATGCCGAATTCGCGGCGGGCAGGATCACCGCCATCATGGGGCCGAGCGGTTCCGGCAAGTCGACGCTGCTCAATCTGATAGCCGGCTTCGAGACGCCCGATGCAGGCAGGGTGCTGATCGGCGGCATCGACATCGGCGACACGCCGCCTTCGGCGCGACCGGTGTCGATGGTGTTCCAGGAAAACAATTTGTTTGCCCACCTTTCGGTCGAAGCCAATGTCGGACTCGGCCGCTCGCCGTCGCTGAAACTCGGCGAGGCCGACCGCGTTGCCGTCGCCGACGCACTGGCGCGTGTGGGCCTGGCGGGCAAGGAAAAGCGGCTGCCGCGCGAGCTTTCCGGCGGCGAGCGGCAGCGCGTGGCGCTGGCGCGGGTGCTGCTGCGCGACCGGCCGGTTCTGCTGCTCGACGAGCCTTTCGCGTCGCTCGGCCCGGCGCTGCGCGAGGACATGCTCGATCTTGTCGCCGGCATCCATGCCGAACGCGAAATGACGGTGCTGTTCGTCACGCATCAGCCGGAGGATGCGCGCCGCATCGGCCAGGACGTGGCATTTCTCGATGAAGGCACGATCGCGGCGGCCGGGCCGGCCGACGATTTCTTCGACCGGTCTGGACCGGATGCGTTCAGGCGCTATATCGGCGATCAAGGCGGCACCGTTGCCGGATCACAACATATTGCCCGGAAGCGGACATAATTTACGGCCAAACCGGTAACGGGTGATCCGGCGTTTGCTTGCCTTGTCCGGGGGAGTGTGGCTA
>NZ_RZTO01001045.1:0-1833 GCF_003997225.1 Mesorhizobium sp. M2C.T.Ca.TU.002.02.1.1 | reverse complement strand
GACCAAGGCCGGCACCAACAAGGCGCATGGCTCGCCGCTTGGCGCCGAGGAAATCGCCGGCGCGCGCAAATTCTTCAACTGGGAGTCGCCGCCCTTCGAGATTCCCGCCGACATCCTCGACGCCTGGCGCGCCGTCGGCGCCGGCGGCGCCAAGGCGCGCGCCGACTGGGAAGGCCGCCTGGCCAAGGCCGAGCCAACGCTGAAAGCCGAGTTCGAGCGTCGCCTCGCCGGCAAGCTGCCGTCCAATTTCGACGCCGTCATCGCCGACTACAAGAAGAAGCTGTCGGCCGACAAGCCGAAGGTCGCCACCCGCAAGTCTTCCGAGATGGCGCTCGAAGTCATCAACGGCGCGGTTCCCGAAACCATCGGCGGCTCGGCCGACCTCACCGGCTCCAACAACACCAAGACCAGCCAGACCAAGAACATCACGCCCGACGATTACGGCCAGCGCTACGTCCATTACGGCATCCGCGAGCATGGCATGGCGGCGGCGATCAATGGGCTCACGCTGCATGGCGGCCTGATCGCCTATGGCGGCACCTTCCTGTGCTTCTCCGACTATGCCCGCCCGTCGATGCGCCTGGCCTCGCTGATGGGCATCCGCTCGATCTTCGTCATGACGCACGACTCGATCGGCCTCGGCGAAGACGGCCCGACCCACCAGCCGGTCGAGCATCTGGCAGCACTTCGCGCCATCCCGAACCACAATGTCTTCCGTCCAGCCGATGCGGTGGAAACCGCCGAATGCTGGCAGATCGCGCTCGAATCCGAAAAGACGCCCTCGACCCTGGCGCTGACCCGCCAGAACCTGCCGACCGTGCGCACGGAGCATTCGCAGAAGAACCTCTCCAGCCAGGGCGCCTACGAGCTTGCCGCGGCAAACGGCGAGGCAGTGGTGACGATCTTCGCCACCGGCTCCGAGGTCGAGATCGCGCTCGGCGCGCGTGACCTGCTCGAAAAGCACGGCCATCCGACCCGCGTCGTGTCGGTGCCCTGCTTCGAGCTGTTCGACCAGCAGAGCGACGACTATCGCGCCAAGACCATCGGCAACGCCAAGGTGAAGGTCGCGATCGAGGCCGGTATCCGCCAGGGCTGGGATCACCTGATCGGCACCGACGGCATCTTCGTCGGCATGCACGGTTTTGGCGCCTCCGGCTCGATCGAGCAGCTTTATCCGCATTTCGGCATCACCGCCGAGGCCGCGGCCAAGGCGGTCGAAACCCGCCTGCACGGCAAGTAGGGATTGGCTCGGGCCCGGCAAAGCCGATTGACGGCTGTGCCGGGCTGGACCAACCTAATCGATTTAAATGCGACGTTCTGCGGCTGGATTCTTGCGCCTTCCGCCGTTATGAAACTGTGGACCATCCGCTTTCCAGCCCCAAGGGAGAGAACAATGACCGTCAGAGTTGCCATCAACGGATTTGGCCGCATCGGCCGCAACATCCTGCGCGCCATCCATGAATCCGGCCGCAAGGATATCGACGTGGTCGCCGTCAACGACCTCGGCCCGGTCGAGACCAACGCGCACCTCCTGCGCTACGACAGCGTGCACGGCCGATTCCCGCATGAGGTGACCGTCGACGGCGACCAGATCTCGGTCGGCAAGGAGAAGTTCAAGGTCACCGCGATCAAGGATCCGACCCAGCTGCCGTGGAAGGAGCTCGGCATCGACATCGCGCTCGAATGCACGGGCATCTTCACCGCCCGCGACAAGGCCGCCGCGCATCTCGCCGCCGGCGCCAAGCGCGTCATCGTCTCGGCCCCGGCCGAAGGCGCCGACCTCACCGTCGTCTACGGCATCAACCACGACAAGCTGACCAAGGACCACATCGT
>NZ_RZTO01001044.1:0-1840 GCF_003997225.1 Mesorhizobium sp. M2C.T.Ca.TU.002.02.1.1 | reverse complement strand
TGGCAATGGTTGCGGTCATTCAGTTCTCTCCAGGGGCCGTACGGGCGTTGAAGACACAATCACGCCAAAGGCCGCCCGCCGTCGACCGGAATGATAACGCCCGTCGCAAAGCGAAGCTGCGCCGCGGCCGCCAGAACCGCCTCGGCGACGTCGTCGGGCGTGCCCAATCGCCCGAGCGGCGTCCGGCTCGCCTGTTCATCGCGCCAGGATTCGTCGCGGCCCTTGATGAAATCGGTGTCGACGACGCCTGGTGAAACGGAGACGACCCTGATTTTCGGCGCGAGCGCGCGCGCCAGCGACTTGGTCAAATTGTCGACCGCGGCCTTGGACGCGCAATAGGCGATGTTGCTGCCCATGGCGGTGACGCCCGCGATCGACGAGATGTTGACGACAATGCCGTTGCCGGTGCGGTCGAGCAGCGGCCGCATCGCCCGCGTCGCAGCGATGACGCCGCGTACGTTGACGCTGAGGATGCGGTCGATCAAGGCGTCATCCAGGCTATCGAGGTCCGGATGCGGCACGAAGCGGGTTATGCCGGCGCAATTGACCAGGATGTCCAGCCGGCCGAACCTTTGCCCGATCTGGCCGGCCAGCCGCGCGAGGCAGCCGCTGTCGGTGACGGCCGCCTCGGCGACCATGTGATCGCCGGGCGCCAGCGTCGAGACCAGCGCTTCGGCCGCCGGGCGCGAGCTGTTGTAGCCGACGACGACCGAGGCTCCTTCCTGCGCGAGCCTGGACACGATCTGCGCCCCGATTCCGCCGGTCGCTCCGGTCACCAGGGCAACCTTGTCTTGCAGCATTGCCGCCATGACGGTCTCCGTGTCAGACGCCGATGCGTCGCTTGTGGGCGACCAGCGCCATGAGATTGCGGTCGCGCCAGACGCTGCGCTCGCTCAAGTCGGATACCGGCAGCTTCTCGCGGCGCTCGGCTTCGGCCTTGGCGATAAGCGCTTCCGACCAGGGCGCCGGGTCGCGCCTTGCCAGCGCGATCGCATGGTAGAGCGGCCCCAGGCGCCGCGCGTAATCCGCGATCCCGCCCGGCGCGTTGAGGTCGATCGTCTCGAACGGACCCATGAAGGACCAGCGGTAGCCGAGCCCGTGCGACACGGTCAGGTCGATGTCGGCGGCGCTTGCGACGCCCTCCTCCAACAAGGCCCAGGCCTCGTTGAGCAAAGCCCCCTGGAGCCGGTTGAGGACAAAGCCGTCGACCTCCTTGCGCACGACGATGGCGGCCTGGCCCACCTGCTCCATTTGCGCCCGCAGCCACGGCACGATGCCGGCGTCGGTCCATGGCGCCGGAACAAGTTCGACCAGCGGGATCAGATGCGGAGGGTTGACGGGATGCGCGACGAGGAAGCGGGGCCGGTTGACGCATCCCTCCGTGAAAGCCGAGGCCGGAATGCCCGAGCTCGAGCTGCCCACGACCGCGTCCGGCCGCATCGCCCGGTCGATTTCGAGGCAGACGGCCTGCTTGACATCGCGCCGTTCGAGCACCGACTCCTGGATATAGTCGGCGCCGGCGACCGCAGCCTCCAGCGTGTCGACCACGCGCAATCGCCGCAGCACGGGATCGATGGCGTCGACCAGCCCGGCTTCCCGCATGTCGACGAGACTGGCGCGGATGCTCTCGATCCCCGCCGCGCGGATCTCGGCGCTGCCGTCATAGACGGCCACGTCATGCCCCGCCCGGGCGAAGACGATCGCCCAGCCGCGGCCGACAAGCCCCGCCCCGACGATGGCGACCTTGCGGATTACCTCCATTACTGCACCCGCGATTTCTCGCCGTCCGCGAGGCAGATTTCAGTGATGCGCAGGCCATCCTTGGTGATGCGCGACGGGA
>NZ_RZTO01001043.1:0-1844 GCF_003997225.1 Mesorhizobium sp. M2C.T.Ca.TU.002.02.1.1 | reverse complement strand
AGATAGAGCCCGGTGATGGTGATGCCGATCTTGGTGAAGTCGCCGACCTGTTCGCTGAGAACGCCGATCTTGTCGTAGAAGGCGGCAAGGGCTGCCTGCGCCAGCGCCAGCGCGCCGAAGGCACACCACAAAAGCGTCATGCCGAGATTGACCGGCCGCAACCGCACGACGCGCACCGGGTGGATGAAATTGATCGGCAGGAAAGTCAAAATGCCGGCAACCACCACCACGGCGAAAGACACCCATTGCCCCGGCGCGATGACGAACAGCGTGAACACCACCATGTTCCAGACGACCGGGAACCCTTTGAAGAAGTTCTCCTTCGTCTTCATGCCGGTGTCGGCATAGTAGATCGCACTGGAGACGACGATGATGGCCGCCGACAGGAAGGACAGATTCTCGCCCATGAAGCCGCGCTGATAGAGCGCGAATGCCGGAATGAGCACGTAAGTGACGTAGTCGATGATGTTGTCGAGGAGTTCGCCCGACCATGTCGGCAGGATTTCCTTCACCTCGAGCTTCCTGGCGATCGGGCCGTCGATGCCGTCGACGAACAGCGCCAGCCCCAGCCACCAGAACATCGCCGTCCAGCGCTCCTCGCTCGCCGCCACCAGCGACAGGAAGGCAAGGAACGACCCCGACGCGGTGAGCAGATGAACGGAGAATGCGCGCGCCTGCGGCCACGTCACCTTCTTCTTCGGCAACGGAATCCGCTCCGCGATCTTCTTTGCCGCTTTCCTGGCTGCTGTGTTCTTGCTCACGTTCCCCGCCAGTCCAGCTTGCAGATTTCGGCCGAGCGGCCGGCGAAATTCCAGTTGCGGCCGAAGGCCCGCATCTTGCTCTTGTCGGACTTCGCCACGATGATTTCCGGCGCGATCCAATATTCCGAATTGGTGATTACCGTATCCTTCTCGCGATCCTTGCCAGGGATAGGCGTCACCGCGCCGTCGATGATCTTCGGTATCTGGAAGACGCGCGTCCTGTCGCGCGTCTCATAGGTGATCGGCACCTGCTCGACGCCGAGGAATTTCCCGACGAGGATCGACAGCAGTGACGTGGTGCCGCCGGCCTTGCCGGTGAAGATCTTGGTCAACGCCTTCACCGCATAGACCGAGGCGCGCTTGTCGATGAACAGGCCGGCCGTCCAGTTGCCGCGGCTCATATAGCCGGGGATTTCCATGATCAGGCCGAGATTGAGGCCGGAAAGGCCGACCTCGCCGAAATGGCCCGCGTCGATACGGAAGCCGGCCCAGGTCTGGCAATAGCCCTCGGTCGGCGGATGGCTGCCGAGCGACAGCACGCAGGGACAGAAAACCGTGCAATTGCAGGAGAGTACCAGCTCTCCTTTCATTGCCCAGCTTTGATCGGTCATCGAATTCTCCCCTTACGCCGAAACTAATAGCAGGGCTACCGCCCACACAAGCAGTATCGCACCGGCAACCCGGCTGGCCACCCTGCCGGTAGTCTGTTTTTCGATCAGGGTGAACAGGCCGATCAGCGTCATCCAGAAGACGTTCATGGCGCCTACGGCAAACATCACCAGCATCAGCGCCCAGCAGCAACCGAGGCACCAGATGCCCTGTTCCAGGCCAAGTCGGAAGATGCGGCCCGGTTTCGCGCTCCAGTTGGCGAACAGGATCGAGAACGGGTTGCGGCATTTTTCGAGGCATGCCTGTTTCAGGCCGCTGAATTGATAGAGGCCGGCAACGAGCAGCGCGGCGGCGCCGGCAAGGCCGAC
Source organism: Mesorhizobium sp. M2C.T.Ca.TU.002.02.1.1 (assembly GCF_003997225.1). NCBI lineage: Bacteria > Pseudomonadati > Pseudomonadota > Alphaproteobacteria > Hyphomicrobiales > Phyllobacteriaceae > Mesorhizobium > Mesorhizobium sp. M2C.T.Ca.TU.002.02.1.1. The sequence continues at coordinate 106 of NZ_RZTO01001043.1, read as the reverse complement.
GGCAGGATCGAGCATCCGGCCGGAACCGGCAAAGGCGTAGACCGCCAGCGTCAACACAGCGAAGCCGACGGATGCGCCAAGCCATGTGGCAAGGTATCCGGCGACG
>NZ_RZTO01001042.1:0-1846 GCF_003997225.1 Mesorhizobium sp. M2C.T.Ca.TU.002.02.1.1 | reverse complement strand
CGTTGGTTCTCCGTCATCCCGGAAGAATGATTTGTGCTTCTGGTAGGCAAGAAGCGTTACAGCCGCAAGACGCCGACTGTAGGGCAAAAGCGCAGCTGGCTAAAGCACCAGCCGCATCAGCGGCCGGCCGGGCTTGCGTTCCACAAGCCTTTCGAAGCCGGCCTTCTCGAACACCCGCGACGAGCCGACGAAAAGCCCGATCGAGCGCGAATCGCGCGACAGGTCGATCGGGCAGGCTTCGAGCAGCCTGGCGCCGTTCTCGCGGGCGAAGGCGATGCCGCCCTCGACGAGACGATGCGTGATGCCGCGGCCCCGCGCCTTGACGCGAATGAAGAAACACGAGATCGCCCAGACGTCCGGGTCGCCGGCATCGGCAGGATCGACCGGGGCCGAGCCCCTGCCCTGATTGTTCCACTCGGGCACGTCGGCGCGCGGGCCGACCTGCATCCAGCCGACAGCCTTGCCGTCTTCGAAGGCCAAAAGGCCCGGCGGCGGGCCTGCCTCGATGCGCGCCTTGATAAGGTCCTTGTTGCGCTCCTTGTCGCTGGCGCGGCGCTCCGCCGGCGCCAGCCGGAAATGCGTGCACCAGCAGCCGTAGCAGGCGCCTTGCTTGCCGAAGAGGTCTTCGAAATCTGGCCAAAGCTCGGGGGTCAGCGGTGCTATGGTCGTGCTCATGCGTTCTCCCCAGGCCAAGCTTGTTGCCAGCCTTGCGCTGTCGTACCATTGCGTTTGTTCTCTTTATGTTCGCAGCGATGGCGGCTCCTGTCAACAATCCCGAACACGGTTTTTGCCGTGACTGCCTGGCGCTCCAGCGCTCGGAGACGCGGCGCTGCGACCGCTGCGGCAGCCCGCGCCTTGTCCGCCATCCCGAGCTCTACCGGCTCAAGATCGCCCATATCGATTGCGACGCCTTCTACGCGGCGATCGAAAAGCGCGACAATCCGGCGCTGAAGGATAGGCCGGTCATCGTCGGCGGCGGCCGGCGCGGCGTCGTCTCCACCGCCTGCTACATCGCCCGCATCCAGGGCGTTCGCTCGGCCATGCCGATGTTCAAGGCGCTCGAACTGTGCCCCGAAGCGGTGGTGATCCCGCCCAATATGGAAAAATATGTCGGCGTCGGGCGCGAGGTCCGCGCGTTGATGCAGGCATTGACGCCGCAAGTCGAGCCACTGTCGATCGACGAAGCCTTCCTCGATCTCTCCGGCACAGAGCGGCTGCATGGCATGCCGCCGGCGCTGGTGCTGGCGCGCTTCGCGCAGACCGTGGAAAAGGAGCTCGGCATCACCGTTTCGGCGGGCCTCTCCTACTGCAAGTTCCTGGCCAAGATCGCCTCGGATTTCCGCAAGCCGCGCGGCTTTTCGGTGATCGGCGAAGCCGAAGCGCCAAGCTTCCTCGCCGCGCAGCCGGTGACGATGATCTGGGGCGTCGGCAAGGCGCTGGCCGCGACGCTGGAGCGCGACGGCATCCGCATGATCGCGCAATTGCAGCGCATGGAGCGCGGCGACCTGATGCGCCGCTACGGCGTGATGGGCGACCGGCTCTATCGGCTGTCGCGCGGCGAGGACGATCGCCCGGTCGATCCCGACGGCGATGCCAAGAGCGTCTCGGCCGAGACCACCTTCGACACCGACATCGCCGCCCTGGCGGAGTTGGTGCCGGTGCTGCGCGGGCTCTCCGAAAAGGTCTCGGCGCGGCTGAAGAAATCCGGCATTGCCGGACGCACGGTGGTGCTGAAGTTGAAGACGCAGGATTTCAAGACCCGCACCCGCAACCGCCAGCTCGGCGATCCGACCCGGCTGGCCGACCGCATCTTCCAGACCGGGCTCGACCTGTTGCGCCGCGAGAC
>NZ_RZTO01001041.1:0-1849 GCF_003997225.1 Mesorhizobium sp. M2C.T.Ca.TU.002.02.1.1 | reverse complement strand
TCGAGACCACCCGCTTCCACAAGGCCGAGGAAAAGAACGAGCCGGCCTTCACCGAAAAGCTCGCCGCCAATGGCGACATCTATGTCAACGACGCCTTTTCCGCCGCGCACCGCGCGCATGCCTCAACCGAAGGCCTGGCGCACCGGCTGCCGGCCTATGCCGGCCGCACCATGCAGGCCGAGCTCGACGCGCTGGAAAAGGGCCTCGGCAATCCGGTACGGCCGGTTGTGGCCATCGTCGGCGGCGCCAAGGTCTCGACCAAGATCGACCTTTTGATGAACCTCGTGAAGAAGGTCGATGCGCTGGTCATCGGCGGCGGCATGGCGAACACCTTCCTGGCCGCGCGCGGCACCGATGTCGGCAAGTCGCTCTGCGAGCATGACCTCGCCGGCACTGCCAAGCAGATCATGATCGAGGCGGCCGAAGCCGGCTGCGCCATCATCCTGCCCGCCGACGGCGTGGTCGCCAGGGAATTCAAGGCGGGCGCGCCCAGCGAGACCGTCGCCATCTCGGACGTGCCGGCCGACGGCATGATTCTCGATGTCGGCGCAAAGACCGTGCAAAGCGTCAACGACTGGATCGACCGCGCCGCAACGCTGGTCTGGAACGGTCCGCTCGGCGCTTTCGAGATCGAGCCCTTCGACCGCGCCACGGTGGCGGCGGCAAAGCATGCCGCGGCCCGCACCAAGGCGGGCAAGCTTGTCTCCGTCGCTGGCGGCGGCGACACGGTGGCCGCGCTCAACCATGCCGGCGTCGCCGACGACTTCACCTATGTCTCGACCGCCGGCGGCGCCTTCCTCGAATGGATGGAAGGCAAGCCGCTGCCCGGCGTCGAGGTGCTGAAGCGCTGAGTCGTTCAAGGCTGAGCGGCACAAACGCTGGAGATTGGCTGAAGCCTCCCAACCTCGTCATCCCAGGGCGAAGCAGGAGCGTAAGCTCCGTCGCGGAGACCCTGGGATCCATTCCGTTACCTTGATTGAAGGGTGCAGCGGTGCAAAATTCTGCGCCGCTGCGGCGCTCTGACGTCACGGAATGGATTCCAGGGTCTGCGCGCGTCGCTTCGCTCCTTGCTCCGCCCTGGAATGACGATCGCGATGGGCGTTTCGGCCAACTTCCAAGGTATGACGCCCGCCAACGCGGACATAGCCGACCGGTCAAATTTCTGTGCCCGGATTTTCAATCGATTCTAGCTTTCCGGCGTCATTCCTTTGGCGGTAGTGTTCTGCCAGCGCGGAACAAACGCAGCGTAGGAGATCACCCATGAGCGAACGTCTCGAAGATATCGCCGCCGCGATGGTGAGCGGCGGCAAGGGCCTTTTGGCTGCCGATGAGAGCTCCGGCACCATCAAGAAGCGTTTTGACGTCATCGGCGTCGAATCGACCGCCGACAACCGGCGCGACTATCGCGAGATGATGTTCCGCGCCAGGGAAGCGATGTCCAAATACATTTCCGGCGTCATCCTCTATGACGAGACCATCCGTCAGAAGGCCGCCGACGGCACGCCGCTGGTCGACATCATCAAGGCGTCCGGCGCCATTCCCGGCATCAAGGTCGACCTCGGCGCCAAGCCGCTGGCCGGCTTTCCCGGCGACACCATCACCGAGGGCCTCGACGGGTTGCGCGAGCGGCTTGCCGATTATTACAAGCTCGGCGCCCGCTTCGCCAAATGGCGCGCGGTGATCGACATCGACACGACCAAGGGCGTGCCCTCCGCCACCTCGGTCGGCTCCAACACCCATGCGCTGGCCCGCTATGCGGCACTTTGCCAGGAGGCCGGCATCGTGCCGATCGTCGAGCCGGAGGTGCTGATGGACGGCGCCCATTCGATCGACACCTGCTACGCTGTCT
>NZ_RZTO01001040.1:0-1854 GCF_003997225.1 Mesorhizobium sp. M2C.T.Ca.TU.002.02.1.1 | reverse complement strand
GCTCCAGATCGCGTCGAGGCCTGCGTCGAGCTCCTCGCGCGACATGTGCTTCTCTTCGTTGACGCGCTTCATTTCGGCGATCGAAAGCCCGCTCTTCGCCGCCATCGCCAGCATCTCGACGGCATTCTTGAACGGGTACGGCACTCGTCTGCCCTCGGTCGTCACCGAGCCCTTGGCCTTCATGCGCTGCAGCTCTTCCTCGGAAACGACGAAGCCGCCGCCGATCGAATAATAGATGCGCTTGAGCAGCAGCCGGTCGGATGCGTCATAGGCATAGAAGGCCATGCCGTTGGCGTGGCCGGTCAGCGGCGTCTTTCGGTCGAGCACGAGATCTTTGGCGGGATCGAAGCGATAAGTCGGGTGCCCGGGCGGTGAAATCCGCTTCTCCGCGCCGATGCGGGCAACGATGCCGTCGGCCTCGTCGGGGTCGACCGTCTGCGGCGTCTGGCCGGCCAGGCCGAGGATGACAGCGCGGTCCGAGCCATGGCCGATGCCGGTATAGGCGAGCGAGCCATGCAGGCTGGCGCCGATGCGATCGACCTTCACGCCCGCCGGGCGCGGCCAGTCGCCGGCCAGGATCTCGTCGAGGAAGCGGCGCGCGGCCGTCATCGGCCCCATGGTGTGCGAGCTCGATGGGCCGATGCCGATCTTGAACAGGTCGAAAACCGAGAGGAACACGGGGCCGTTGTCTCCTGGAGGCCGATCAAGGCTTACATATAGGAATTCTCGCGATGTTTCCGATGTTTTGCGCGGCGCGGCGCGGCGGCTGCCGACCTTGTTTGCTCCGCCAGCGACATCGCAATATCGGCGCCTCGAGCCCCGTCGAAGCGCCGGCCCGGCCCGTGTTACAAGAAGTCATGGGCGACTCACTCCACCTTTCAATGGCAGATCTGGCGGCTTTGGCCTTCTTCCTGGTGGTCTGGGTGCTGCACACGCTCGCCTCCGACGGCAGGCTGATCAGCCGCGTCTCGCTGACGACCGCCATGAACGCCCAGCGCGAGGCCTGGATGCGCAACATGGCCGAGCGCGAGATCCGCATCGTCGACACCGCCATCATGGGCGGCTTGCAGCAAGGCACCGCCTTCTTTGCCTCATCTTCCCTGATCGCGCTCGGTGGCTGCTTTGCCCTGCTCGGCGCCTCCGACCGCGTGCTTCAGGTTCTGGCCGACCTGCCCTTCGGCGCGGCTTCGTCGCGCGAAGCCTTCCAGACCAAGGTGTTCGGCCTGGTGCTGATTCTCGCCTTCGCCTTCTTCAAATTCGGCTGGGCCTACAGGCTGTTCAACTATTGCTCGATCCTGATCGGCGCGGTGCCGACACCGCATGGCCCGGCTTCACGCAACCCGGTCAGCGAAACGGCGGTGTGGCGGGCGACGCGCATGAACGTGCTCGCCGGCAAGCACTTCAACTCAGGCCTGCGCGCCGTCTTCTTCTCGATCGGCTATCTCGGCTGGTTCGTCGACCCGATCGTCTTCGTCATGTCGACCCTGGTGCTCCTGGCGGTGCTGGTGCGCCGCCAGTTCTTCTCGGCGGCGCGCCAGGCGGTGCTCGGTCAGCCGCCTGGTCCGGGAAAGAACTGATCGATCTTGCCGGAGAGCCGGTAGGCGAAAAGCCCGATCCATTCGCGCACCGCGATGGTGGTTGCCTGCACCGAGTCGACCGGATTGTCGCGGTAGAAGCCGACGCCTTCCTTGCCCGAGGTGCGGTAGTCGACCGGCCACGGGATGGTCGCAAAGCCCGCCTTGTCGAACAGCGCCTTGGCGCGCGGCATGTGGAAGGCCGAGGTGACCAGCAGCCATGTCTCGCCCGGTTTCGGCTCGACAAGCTTTCGCGAGAACACGGCATTCTCGTAAGTGT
>NZ_RZTO01000103.1:0-11401 GCF_003997225.1 Mesorhizobium sp. M2C.T.Ca.TU.002.02.1.1 | reverse complement strand
GGCCGAGCCCTTGGTGGCGTAGGAGATGATCGAGGACTCCTCCGGAGCCCACCAGATCTGGCTCGTGCTGTAGCCCGCGGTGGTGTACATGCCGTAGCTGAGGTTGAGCACGTTGCGGCCGCTCGCCAGCGAAACGGCCGTGCCGTTCGAGAAATCCTTGGACCGGATGGTCGCGGCGGGAGCGATCATGCTTGCTTCCTCGCGCGTCCATTCGCCATGCCGCTGGATCTGCACGCCGATCCCGAAATTGCCGGAAAAACGCGACGTACTGCTGAAGTCGTCGACCATGGTGACGGTGACGCCCTTGCCCTTGTAGCCGGCTGCCCATGCGGCGCCGACGTCCGGGCTCATCCAGCTCTGGACGGCCTGCGTCGACCGCGCGGGGATCGTTGCGCTCACGCAGATGGAGCCGCCGCCATGGCAGAGCGCAGCCGTCTCGTCCGCGCTGAGAACCTCCTGCGCCGAGGCAATCGGCGCCGAAAGGATGGCAAAAGCGGCCGCAACGCCCAACTTCATGGTCATTCTCCAGTCCAACGAGAACCTGGACGGGCGCGAATTCGGGCACGAGATGATGTTCATTTGCGGCTCCCGCGATCAGAAAGTGAGACGGTAATTCAACCAGAGATGCATGGTCTCCGGCTTGGCGCTGACCAGGTATTTCAAGGTTTCCTCCGGCGCCGTCACGCCGGCTGCGAGCCGGCAATTGACGCTGTAGGTGCCCAGCTCGCCATAGTCGGCTTCGCAGGGCTTTTCATTGAGGCCGCCGCCGATGGTCGAGATGACCGAAAGCGACAGGGTGCTGTTCGGGTTGGGATGGACCTGGGTGAGAAAGCCAAGCTTCAGGCTGGGCTCGATGCGGTATTTCTCGGCTTGCTCGCCTGTGCCAAATCCCCAAAGAATGCCGGTATCGGGTGTGATCTGGGTGAGAAGGTCCACATGCATGTCGACCCAGTTGGCACTGTACCAGTGGTTGAACGACACCCAGCTCCCGCTCTGCAACTCGTAACCGCCGCTGCCGAGGCCCCTGGCCTTGTCGCTGAGCGGAGAGCCCTGATGGATATCGACGAGCGAGGTCGTCCATTCCTGGGCCATTGCAGCGGAGGCAAAGAGGAGGGCGCACGACAGGAGCGCCGCCGCGCAGAGACCTGCTCCGATGTTGGACCGCTCGCGCATGCGCGAAGCACCTCGCCCCACCATTCCGGACAGCGCCTTGATGGCGAAGGCTCCTCGGGCAGCCCCTCCGGCCGGATCATGGGTCGCAGAATCGCACGCGCACCGTTACCGCGAGGTTATCTAAGCCGCTATGAATATAAGAATTTGCTTGAATTATCGGGAAAATGTTTCCGCCGGCGACCCGGGAGATCGCCGGCGGAAAGTTTGGCAGTCGAATTCCGGGATCTGGCTGCTCAGGCGGCGTCGCGAACCTTCTGGATGCGCGAGCGGATCGCCTCGATCATCGTCTCGCGGATGATGGTCTCGCCATGCGTCTCACGCATATGCTCGACGGCGCGGCGCATGACCTCCGCTTCCTCCTCGGCGCGCGTGTGCCAGTCACAGCCGGGAACCAGCGATCCGCATTGGAATTCCTTCATGGCTCTTCCTTTCCTAGAGCGTTTCACTGAAACGGCGAACCGCTCCATCTCCTTGTTTGACACAATTCCGAACGGAAAACCGCTACGCGCTTTTCCTGGAATTGCTCCGGCGCGGGGTGGTTCGACCTTGGCCGCCCGCCCCTGGCGTTTTGTCCTGGCAGTCCGGGAGGGAAACGGCGGCGCGCCTCTTCCGGTTGCTCTGCCGGACTATCATAACACGTGTCGGACGGTTCGGTTGCATCGAAAGTCCCCTGTCGCGGATCGGAAAGGAAAGGCGGAGCGCCATGCCCCGCCTTTCCCTGCTGCCCGAGAACTGGACCTTCGGAGCAAGGCCGTTATTTCATGATCTTGACGGCCTCGGCGACCTTGTTCTTGCCGCTCATGTCCCAGGACACGCGGACTTTCTCGCCGGCCTGAATACCCGGATCCTTGAAGGCCTTGGACAGCTTGAATGTCGATCCATCGTCCAGAACAAGGCTCATGGCCGTTCCGTCAAAGCTCTTCACGGTCCCCGTGGTGTGCTTGACCGCGGCGAACGCGGCGCCACCGGAGGCGAGAAAGGCGGCTGCTGCCGCCGTCACGATAAGCTTGCGCATGGCATGCTCTCCTGGAATGCGGGCGCGCCGTTTGGCAAGGCGCCCTCATTGGTCAGGGCCGTCAAGTCGCGTCGGATCACGGCCGGCGGGAGACAAATGATTCCGCTTCGACCGCCGGCGCTTCCCGACCCGACAGTCCTAAATAACTCAATTTTTTCAAAAGGATATTAGACGAAAAAGATATTGTCCCTGCCACATTGCCGGCCAAGATTCGGCGAATGGGACAGCAATGCGGCCATCGCCGCGCTCACCGGATCGTTACGGCCATTTTACCTCGGGCGGCAGGCTGGAAAGGATCGAGGCGACATTGCCGCCGGTCTTCAGGCCGAAGATGGTGCCGCGATCGTGAAGCAAGTTGAACTCGACGTAGCGGCCGCGCCGGATCAGCTGTTCGTCGCGCTCATCGTCGGTCCAGTTCTGGTTGAAATTGGCCCGCACCAGATGGGCATAGACGACGAGGAAAGAGCGGCCGACATCCTGGACGAAATTGAGATCGGCGTCCCAGCCGCCCTTGTCCTCGTCCGAATGCAGCCAGTCGAAGAAGATGCCGCCGATGCCGCGCGGCTCGTTGCGGTGCGGCAGGAAGAAATACTCGTCGCACCAGGCCTTGAATTTGGGATAGTCGGCGACGGCCGCGTTCTTCTCGCAGGCGAACTGCATGGCGCGGTGGAAGGCGATCGTGTCGGGATCGTCCTGGGTGCGGCGGCGGTCGAGCACCGGCGTCAGATCGGCGCCGCCACCGAACCACTGGCGCGTGGTGACGACCATGCGCGTGTTCATGTGCACGGCCGGCACGTTGGGGTTCCAGGGATGCGCAATCAGCGAGATGCCGCTCGCCCAGAATCGGGGGTCTTCGTCGGCGCCCGGAATCTGCTTCCTGAATTCGGGCGAGAATTCGCCATGGACGGTCGAGGTGTGCACGCCGACCTTCTCGAAGACGCGGCCGCGCATCATCGACATGGTGCCGCCGCCCCCCTTGCCTTCGTCGCGTTCCCAGGGCGTCTTCTCGAAACGGCCGGGCGACCATGAGGACAGCGGTCCCTGGAGCTCCTGCTCGAGCTGCTCGAATGTGGCGCAGATGCGCTCGCGCAGCGCTTCGAACCAGAGGCGGGCCTTCATCTTCTTCGGCTCGATGTCGGCCGGCAGCCCCACGGGAAGGTCAGGTCGTTCCAAATCCGTCTCCAGCCACAGGCCCGCTCGCCTGACAAATGACTCGTTTTTTCTGCGCGCGATCCCTAATCTCTTAAAGGCAAGGGTCAAGTCCTGTCTGACCCAGGTGCAAAGGAGTTCCTTCGTGCGCACCCCGGCAAGACCGCCGCTGGATGGCTTGAAGAAAAGACTGGAGCGCTCGCGCGCCGAGCGCGCAGACCAGCCGCGCGACGGTTTCCTGCGCGAGACCTTCGTGCTGCCGAGGCCCGCCGCGCGCCTCAAAGCGAAGGAATGGTTCGAGCGTTTCCCCAAGCAGGCTTATTGGACCGAGATCGAAAGCTGGTTCGAACGCCCGGGCGACGTGATCGAGTTCACCATGCGGCGGCTGCCGGCGGCGGATTGAGAAAGTCACTGCAAAAACAGATCGCGCAATTTTGGAGAATCCAGAATTAGGTTCTCGCCAAGCAACTTGCCGAATTTTTCCAGACCCATTTTCCGCGCCTCATCGAAGCTCACGGAGGTGAAAAGGGTGGGCACACCGCCAGAATCGATCCGGTAGATAGTGATTAGCTGTGTCTGCTCCTCTGCTTGGATCAGGTGCCCTCGCATGGTCGCCTCCTTTCTTTTTGTTTGATAAGTGCTCCTATTCAGGGGGCAATTAACCTTCTCGCGCCCGTGCCCTCTCGGGCCAGCCGGTCTTCCTTGTTCCTCAGCGGACATTTGTCGATCGACATGCAGCCGCAGCCGATGCAGTCGGTCAGGCCGTCACGCAACTTTTTCAATTGGCTGATCTTATGGTCGAGCGCGTCGCGCCAGGCTGTCGAAAGCAGGTTCCAGTCCTCGCGGTTCGGCGTGCGCTCTTCGGGCAGAGACTGGAACGCCCGGGCGATCTCGGCGAGCGAAATGCCGACCTCCTGGGCGACACGGATGATCGCCACGCGCCGCAGCACGTCGCGGCTGTAGCGCCGCTGATTGCCGGATGTGCGGTGGCTGCGGATCAGCCCGCGCGCCTCGTAGAAATGCAGCGCCGATACCGCGACGCCACTGCGCATCGCCACCTGGCCGACTGTCAATTCCCTCACTGGAGCCATTCCCGAATTTCCCGCTTGACCTCAAGTTAAGTTGAGCTTGTAGCCAAGAAACATCGATAGGGCAATTGCAGGAGAAGGGCGATGTGCGCCTGGGCGAGAATAACGGCGGAAGGGACCGCGGTTCGGGATGGAGCGCAAGTGCGAAAGCTGGCTCGTCGTTTCGACGCAATTCCGGACGGAAAACCGCTTCACACTTTTCCTGGAATTGCTTTAGCCGAGCTGGCGGAGCGCTTCGCCCGCGACCATGGCGACCGAGAGCGCGACATTGATGCTGCGCGCGCCCGGCCGCATCGGAATGGTCAGTCGCGCATCCGCCGCCTGGTGGACTTCTTCCGTAACGCCGGCGGATTCGCGGCCGAACAGAAGAATGTCGCCGGCGGCGAAGGCAAAGTCGGTATAGGCGGTCGCGGCCTTGGTGGTGAGCAGCACGAGACGGCGCGCATGCGCCTTTCGCCATGCCTCGAAGGCGTGCCAGTCGGCGTGGCGGGAAAGCGCCGCCATTTCGAGGTAGTCCATGCCGGCCCGTTTCAGCGCCCGGTCGGAGAGCGGGAAACCGGCCGGCTCGATGATATCGACACCGATGTCGAGGCAGGCGGCGAAGCGCAGGATTGTCCCGGTGTTGCCGGCGATATCCGGCTGGTAGAGCGCGATGCGGAGACGATCGTTCATTTTCGCATCCTGCTAATAAGTGGCAGATCGGCCACAGGCATCTCCGGCTTTCGGCGATTTCTGGACTGGCGGGTGGCCATTTTCTGCGAAGTCGAGTATATGCCCACCATCGTCAACCCGAACCGAATGGAGGGGAACACATGATGACCATGCACATCCAGCTCCTCTCCGGGCAGCTCCCATCCGGGGCTCGCGTATGCCCGCAGGCGGTTTCGGTACGACGATTCTTCTGACACTTTAAGTCCTCATCGCACCGATTCCCGCCGAACCCAGTTTTCGGCCTTCGAAGGAATCTTGCGATGTTTTTCAAACTGCCAAAGGGGCGCCGGGCCCCAGCTGAACGTGTCGAGATTGATGCTTGTCGTCATCTTCCGACCGATTCGATCCGTGCCTTCGGCCGAATGCCGGTGGTCGAGGCCGCATCACCTTTTTTAACGCATTTGCATATGGAGGACGGACCAATGTTCGATCCCTACAAGATACCGGGTTCAAGAAGCCTGCACGAGCGCAAGGCGGCGACCTGGGCGCTGCTGATCGGCGAGACCTATTCGTCGGCGGTGCATGCCGAGGAACGGCGCAGGCCGCATCGCGGCATGCTGCCGGACGTCGATTTCTCGCGCGCGGTGCCCGACCACAGCCGGCCCACGCTGGTGCGGCGGATCATCCGCCTGATCCGGCCGGGCGACAGGAACCGGGCAGGCTCAGGCTTGTCGTCGGCAAGTTCGGGGCCGTCGGGACCGTCGAACGGGCCTGTCGGCGAAAAGCCCAAGACACCCTATATTGCGCGAAGCAGGGCCGGTGAGACGGATGATTCCGTATCGCCGGCCCGCAATGCTGCGCGGCCGCAAAACCTGCCCCATCAATCCCGCGCCGCGTGAGCGCGCATAGCATCGTGAGTGCCTGGAATGTTCCGCTGGTTTGAAAACAGGCTCAATCCCTTCCCGGCCGCGGAGCCGGTCGAGCCGCCGAGGACGCTGGTTGCGTTCTGCGTGCATTATACACGCGGCGCCTGGCCCTACATCATCATGGATGCGGTGCTGGTGACCGCGATCTCTATCGCCGAAGTGTGGATGTTCGGCTTCATGGGCCGCATCGTCGACTGGCTGTCGGGGCAGAACCGCGAAACCTTCCTGCAGACGGAAAGCTGGAAGCTCGCCGGCATGGCTTTCGTCGTGCTGTTCGCGTTGCCGGGCACGGTCTGGCTGCACTCGCTGCTCAACCAGCAGACGCTGATGGGCAACTATCCCATGCGCATCCGCTGGCAGGTGCATCGCTATCTGCTCAAGCAGTCGATGGCTTTCTATCAGGACGAATTCGCCGGCCGCATCGCCACCAAGCTGATGCAGACGGCGCTCGCCGTGCGCGAATGCGTGATCAAGCTGATCGACGTCTTGAACTACGTCATCGTCTATTTCCTCGGCATGCTGTTCATCGTCGGCTCGGCCGATTGGCGGCTGGCGGCGCCGCTCGCCGTCTGGCTGGTCGGCTATATCGGTCTCTTGCGCTTTTTCATCCCGCGGCTGGGCAAGGTCGGCGAGGAGCAGGCCAATGCGCGCTCGACCATGACCGGCCGCGTCGTCGACAGCTACACCAACATCCAGACGGTGAAGCTGTTTTCGCACGCGCGGCGCGAGGCGACCTTCGCCAGGGAAGGCATGGCGAGCTTCCTCGACACCGTCTACCGCTCGATGCGGCTGGTGACGGTGCTCTACGGCCTGCTCTACATCCTGAACTCGCTGCTGCTGTTCTCGGTCACGGCGATCTCGCTGTGGCTTTGGCTCGGCCAGGCGGTGACGATCGGCGCCGTCGCCGTGGTCATCGGCCTGGTGCTGCGGATGTGGGGCATGTCGCAATGGATCATGTGGGAGATGTCCGGGCTGTTCGAGAATATCGGCACGGTGCAGGACGGCATCCAGTCGATCTCGCTGCCGCGCCTGGTCGAGGACAGGCCGGGCGCCAAGGACATCGCCGTCAGCCAGGGTGAAATCCGCTTCGAGGACATCGGCTTCCATTACGGCAAGCAGAAGGGCGTCATCGAGAACCTGTCGCTCACCGTGAAGCCCGGCGAGAAGGTCGGCATCGTCGGGCGTTCCGGCGCCGGCAAGTCGACGCTGGTCAATCTGCTGCTGCGTTTCTACGACCTCGAAAGCGGCAGGATCCTCGTCGACGGCCAGGAGATCGCGGCGGTGACGCAGGATTCGCTGCGCGCCCAGATCGGCATGGTGACGCAGGACACCTCGCTGCTGCACCGCTCGGTGAAGGACAACATCCTCTACGGCCGGCCGGACGCGACCGACGAGATGCTCATCGAGGCGGCGCGCCGGGCGGAGGCGCTCGATTTCATCGGCGGGCTTTCGGACCATAACGGCCGCAAGGGCTTCGATGCTCATGTCGGCGACCGCGGCGTGAAACTCTCCGGCGGCCAGCGGCAGCGCATCGCGATTGCCCGCGTCATGCTGAAGGACGCGCCGATCCTCATCCTCGACGAGGCGACGTCGGCGCTCGATTCGGAAGCCGAGGCGGCGATCCAGGAGAATCTCTACAAGCTGATGCAGGGCAAGACCGTCATCGCCATTGCGCACCGTCTGTCGACGATCGCGGCGATGGACAGGCTCGTCGTCATGGACAAGGGCCGCATCATCGAGGAGGGCTCGCATGAAGATCTCGTCGCCAAGGGCGGGCTTTACGCGCAGCTCTGGCAGCGTCAGTCCGGCGGCTTCCTGCTCGATGACGGACCGGCCGACGCCAAGGCGACCGAGATGGCGGCGGAGTAACGCGATCGCGATTGGCATCAACAGGTTACGGCGATTGCAGGAAATCGATCCCAGGCGTAACCACGGCATGCTCAGAGGCCCGCCGGCGACCAGATCGGGCGCCGGCGGGTTTGTGGCCTCCACGAGAGAGAAATGTTCGACCGCATCTTCACCTGGTTCGAAAGCCGTTATTCGCCGGTGGCGCTGGCCGACGACAGGCAGCCGCCAATGGGGCTTTGGCGCTTCTACTGGTATTTCATAAGGCAGTTTCGCGCCGCCTATTGGCTGCGCATCGTCATCGTTGCCGTCGCGGCCATCGTGGACGCGATGCTGCCGATCTTCGTCGGCCTGATCGTAGGCCTGCTCTCCAGCACCAGGCCGGGCGATTTCTTCGCCGCGCATGGGCCGCTGCTCGTGCTGATGGCCTTCGTCGTGCTGCTGCGTCCGTTGTCGATGGTTGTCGACGCGCTCATCCGCAACCATGCCATCGCGCCGAACCTCATCGACCTCATCCGCTGGCAGAGCCATTGGCATGTCGTGCGCCAGGACTGGTCGTTCTTCCAGAACGACTTCGCCGGCCGCATCGGAACCAAGGTCATGCAGAGCGGCGATTCGATGGAGATGAGCGTCAACCTCACCGTCGATGCCGTATGGTACGCGCTGGTCTTCGTTGCGGTCGCCATCGTGGTGCTGGCGCGGCTTGACCTGCTTCTCCTGGCGGTCGTGGCTGTGTGGCTGGTGTTCTATTGCCTGATCTTCTGGTCCGCGATGCCCAGGATCACGCAACGCTCGTCCCAACTGTCGGAGCGGTGGTCGCAGGTGAGCGGCCGCATGGTCGACAGCTACACCAACATCCTGACGCTCAAGACATTTTCGACCGGCGAGCATGAAGACAAATATGTCTCGCAGGCAGTGGTCGAGCACGCCGATACATTCTACCAGCTGATGCGCGTCTTCACGCTGATGTGGTCGGCCCTGTTCATCCTCAACGCGGCGCTGCTTATCGCCGTGAGCTGGCTGGCGCTCGCCGGCTGGAACGCCGGCGCCATGACCACCGCCGCCGTGGCGACGGCGATACCGTTCGCGCTGCAGATCGCCAACATTTCCGGCAGGATCCTCGATGTCGGCGCCAACGTCTTCCGGCAGATCGGCGTCGCCAGCAATTCGATGACGACGATCGCGAGGCCGATCGTCATGCAGGACCAGCCGGAGGCACCGGCCCTCACCGTGACCGCCGGCGGCATCGAGTTCGACCGAGTGAACTTCAACTATTGGCGCAAGGACGGCAAAGGCGGCGTCATCGACAATCTGTCGCTGAAGATCGCGCCGGGCGAGCGGGTCGGCCTGATCGGGCGTTCCGGCGCCGGCAAGTCGACGCTGGTCAATCTCGTGCTGCGTTTGTTCGACGTGCAGGACGGCAAGGTGCTGATCGACGGGCAGGACATCCGCAACGTTTCGCAGGAGAGCGTTCGCGCGGCGATCGGCTTCGTCAACCAGGACACCTCGCTCTTGCACCGGTCGGTTCGCGAGAACCTCAAATATGGGCGCCAGTCGGCCAGCGACGAGGCGATGTTCAGCGCCGCGAAAGCCGCCCAGATCGACGATGTGATCGCCGGGCTGACCGATCCGCATGGGCAGAGCGGCTATGAGGCGCTTGTCGGCGAGCGCGGCGTGAAGCTGTCAGGCGGCCAGCGGCAACGCATCGCGATTGCCCGCGTTATGCTGAAGGACGCGCCGATCCTCATTCTCGACGAGGCGACGTCCGCGCTCGATTCGGAAGTCGAGGCCGCCATCCAGGAGAACCTCTACAAGCTCATGCAGGGCAAGACCGTCATCGCCATCGCCCACCGCCTGTCGACCATCGCGGCGATGGACAGGCTGGTGGTGATGGACAAAGGGCGCATCGTCGAGGACGGTTCGCATGAGGCGCTGATCGCCAAGGGCGGGCTCTATGCCCAGCTCTGGCGGCGCCAGTCGGGCGGCTTCCTGCTCGAGGAGAAGCAGGCGGCCGAGGATCTGGCGACGAAAGGTGAAGCCGCCGAATGATGCAAGCCATCTATCGCTGGTTCGAGCACTGGGTCTATCCGTTCCGCGAGCCCGCGAATCTGCGACCGCCCGCCAGCGTCGGCGGCTTCCTCTGGCACTATGTCGGCCAGGCCAAGCTCGCCTTCTTCGCCATGCTGATCATCGGCGGCATCGCCCCGCTGGTCGAAGCTGGCCTGTTCTATTTCGTTGGGCGACTGGTCGATATCCTCGACCAACTGCCCGGCGAGCGGAGTTGGCAAGCGCTTTGGACCGCCGCCGGACCCGAGCTCTTGTTCATGGGCGCGGTGGTGCTCATCATCCGCACCGCCGTCGTCGGCCTGTCGGCGCTGGTCGACGAACAGACGATCACGCCCGGCTTCTACAATCTGGTGCGCTGGCAGGCGCACCGGCATGTCTCGCGTCAGTCCTATGCCTTCTTCCAGAACGATTTCGCCGGCCGCATCGCGACAAAAGTCTGGCAGGCGGGACAGGCGACGGGCGACCTGATGGAAAGCTTCATCGAGGTGGTCTGGTTCATGATCGTCTATACGGTCACCACGCTGGC
Source organism: Mesorhizobium sp. M2C.T.Ca.TU.002.02.1.1 (assembly GCF_003997225.1). Classification (NCBI taxonomy): domain Bacteria; kingdom Pseudomonadati; phylum Pseudomonadota; class Alphaproteobacteria; order Hyphomicrobiales; family Phyllobacteriaceae; genus Mesorhizobium; species Mesorhizobium sp. M2C.T.Ca.TU.002.02.1.1. Next base: position 961 of record NZ_RZTO01000103.1, on the reverse strand, counting down.
GCTGGTCGCGGGGCTGGATTTGCGGCTGGCGGTGATGGTGGTGGTGTGGATCGCGGCGTTCGGCTGGCTGGCGAAGCTCTATCTGCCGGCGATCCGCAAGCATGCCGAGGCGACCGCCGAGGCCGGCTCGATGATCACCGGCCGCATCGTCGATTCCTATTCCAACGTGCAGACGCTGAAGCTGTTTTCGGCCGATGGCGACGACCGCTATATCCGCAGCGGCTTCGACATCTATCTCGACGCGCTGCGGCCGTTCACGCGCCGGCTGACCGGCGTGCGCATGGCGCTGACCATGCTCTCCGGCGTCATGATCACCGCGATCGCCGCCTTCGCCATCTATCTGTGGGTCGAAGGCTCGATCACCGTCGGCGCCGTCGCCTTCACCCTGTCGCTGGTGCTGAGGCTCAACATGCTGCTCGGGCGGCTGATGATGCAGCTCAACGGCATTCTGAGGAACCTCGGCGTGCTGGAGAACTCCAAGGCGCTGATCACGCAGCCGCTCGGCCTGACCGACGCGCCGGACGCCAGCGAACTGGTCGTCACCGGCGGCCGCATCGACGTCAGCAACGTCACCTTCCATTACCGCAAGGGGGCAGGGGTGCTCGACGGCATCGAACTCGTCGTGCGCCCGGGCGAGAAGGTCGGGGTGGTCGGCCCGTCCGGCGCCGGCAAGACCACCTTGGCCAATCTGATCCTGCGCCTCTACGACCTGGAAGGCGGCCGGATCCTGATCGATGGCCAGGATATCGCGCATGTGACGCAGAACTCGCTGCGCGGCAATATCGGCGTCGTCAGCCAGGACACCGCGCTGTTCCACCGCTCGCTGCGCGACAATATCAAGCTCGGCATGCCCGACGCCACCGACGCGCAGGTGATCGCCGCGGCGAAGAAGGCCGAGGCGCATGACTTCATCCTGGGCCTGCGCGACAACCGCGGTCGCGTCGGCTACGAGGCCGATGTC
>NZ_RZTO01001039.1:0-1790 GCF_003997225.1 Mesorhizobium sp. M2C.T.Ca.TU.002.02.1.1 | reverse complement strand
ACGAAAGAGGGCGCCGCCAGGCGCCCTCTCCGCTTCGAAACGTCGGCGCCGCTTACTGCGGCAGCTTATCGTCGATGCCCTTGACGTAGAAATTCATGCCGAGCAGCGTGCCGTCGTCGGCGACCTCGCCGTCCTTCAGCCAGGGCGAGCCATCCTGCTTGGCGATCGGTCCGGTGAAGGGATTCCAGCCGCCGGCGATCTTCTTCTCGGTGGCTTCCGCCATCGCCTTCACGTCGTCGGGCATGTTGGTGTAGGGCGCGAGCTTGACCGCGCCGTCCTTGATGCCCAGCCACACATTGTCCGGCTTCCAGGTGCCGTCGAGCGCCGCCTGCACGCGGCTGATGTAATACGGACCCCATTCGTCGGTCAGCGAGGTCAGTTGCGCGTTCGGCGCGAACTTGATCATGTCGGACGACTGGCCGAAACCATGCAGCTTGCGCTCCTCGGCGACCTGCAGCGCGGCGGTCGAATCGGTGTGCTGCACGATGATGTCGGCGCCCTGGTCGAACAGCGCCTTGGCGGCGTCGGCTTCCTTGCCCGGGTCGAACCAGGAGTTCACCCACACGATCTTGACCTTGAAGTCGGGATTGACCGACTGCGCGCCGAGGATGAAGGAATTGATGCCCATCACCACTTCCGGGATCGGGAAGGAGACGATGTAGCCGGCGAGGCCCTTCTTCGATTCCTTGGCCGCGATCTGGCCGAGCACGTAGCGGCCTTCATAGAAGCGCGCATTGTAGATGCCGAGATTGTCGCCGGTCTTGAAACCGGTGGCATGCTCGAACATCACCTTGGGGAACTTCTTGGCGACCTTCACTTCGGCATCCATGAAGCCGAAGGAGGTGCCGAAGATGATCTTGCAGTTCTCGCGCGCCAGGCGCTCGAAAGCGCGGTCTGCGTCCGGACCTTCCGACACGTTTTCGAGATAGGCGGTCTCGACCTTGTCGCCGAGCGCCTTCTCGACCTCGAGGCGGCCCTGGTCGTGCTGGTAGGAGTAGCCGAAATCGCCGATCGGACCCGTATAGACCCAGCACGCCTTCAGCTTGTCGGCGGCCTCGGCGGTTGCCGCCAGCGACAGGGCCGCGGCCGTGGTCATCAACGCAATAAGCAGTTTTTTCATTGTGTTACCTCTCTGAGTTAAGCCTTGGAGCTTCCCGTCTTTTTGTTGTTGTCAACGATCCGGAACGAATGGCTGCCCCAACGAAGCCGGCGTGTTCATCATCGTCAGCCGCTTGTTGCGGGAGATTAGAACGAGAACCACGATGGTTGCCAGATAGGGCAGCGAAGAAAGAAATTGCGAAGGCACCGGAATGCCAAAAGCCTGTGCATGAAGCTGGCCGATCCACACCGCGCCGAAGATATAGGCGCCGGCCAGCACCCGCCACGGACGCCAGGACGCGAACACCACCAGCGCCAGCGCGATCCAGCCGCGGCCCGCGCTCATGTTCTCGACCCATTGCGGCGTATAGACCAGCGACAGGTGGCCGCCGGCAAGACCGGCGCAGGCGCCGCCGAACACCACCGCGAGATAACGGTAGCGGATCACCTTGATGCCGAGCGCGTGCGCCGACGTATGGCTGTCGCCGATCGAGCGCAGCGTAAGCCCCGTGCGCGTCCTGAACAGGAACCACATCACTGCCGCGGTCAGCGCGATCGAGATGTAGAATACCGGATCCTGGCCGAAGATCAGCCTGCCGACGACCGGGATCGAGCTGATCCCGGGAATGTCGAGATTGGGCAATCTCACGCCCGGCTGGCCGACGAAGCTGGTGCCGATCATGCCGGAGAGG
>NZ_RZTO01001038.1:0-1858 GCF_003997225.1 Mesorhizobium sp. M2C.T.Ca.TU.002.02.1.1 | reverse complement strand
CACACATTCGGCTCAAATATTGTATACAATACCAAAGAAAGATGTTGACAATCTCTCGCAGCCGGTTTCCCTTACGCTATACGCGCAGCCTACGAGCAAAACACAAAGCGCGATAACCAAGGGGAACTGAAGCTATGATCAACCGTCGCTCGACTCTGAAATCAATGGCGCTCGGCGCCGTCTCGACCCTGGCGCTTGCCGCTCTCGGCATTTCGCCCGCGCAGGCTGAAAACAAGGAACTGAAGATCGGCTTCGTCGGCGTCACCAGCGGCCCCGCCGCCGCCTGGGGCACCTCGAACGTGCGCTCGATGCAGACCCGCGCCGCCTGGATCAACGAGACCGGTGGCGTCAAGATCGGCAACGACACCTACAACATCAACATCGTCACCTTCGACGACCAGAAGGACCCCAAGCGCGCCATCGCCGGCATGGAGAAGATGGCGCAGGAAGGCGTCCACTATGTCGTCGGCCCGAATGTAGATGACGGCGCCGCCGCGGTGCGCCCCGTCGCCGAAGCCAACGGCATCATTTATTTCCCCTACGCCTTCCCCAAGGCGCTCTATCAGAAGCCGGCCTCCAATGCCGTGCTCGGTATGATCGCCAACTACCAGTCCGGCCCGGCGATCTACAAATATCTCAAGGAAAACAAAGGCGTGAAGAAGATCGCCTTCGTCGCGGCCAATGAATCCGATCCGCTCAGCCAGCGCGACAGCGGCGTCGAGGCGGCAAAGGCGCTCGGCCTGGAGATCGTCGCCCAGAACGACACCTACCAGAACGACACCCGCGACTTCACGCCGGTGCTGACGCCGATCGTCGCCTTGAAGCCCGACCTGCTCGTCCTGTCGGGCGTGGCGCCGGCCAACGCGCCGCTGCTCATCCGCGCCGCCCGCGAGCTCGGTTATGAAGGCCTGATCTCGACGGAAACCGCGCAGGACGCCAAGGTCCTGGAAGAGGGCGCAGGCGAATATGCCAACGGCTTCATCTCCGTCGGCGGCGCCTCGACGCCGGAGATCGCCTCGGACGCCATGAAGGAATTCGTCGCCCGCTACACCAAGATGTTCGGCGAATACAACGACGAGTCCAACACCAAGGTCTATGCGCTCGAATACATCATCGAGACCTTGAAGGCCGATCCGGCGGCCATCAACGACGTGGCCGAATTCAAGAAGACCATGGACAGCTTCTCGGCGCCCAATCCCTTCCTCAAGGGCGACGCGAAGCTCAGCTATGTCGGCACGACGTCCTTCGGTCAGAAGCGCCAGCTTTCGGTGCCAATGGTGGTCAACGAATACAAGGACGGCGCTTTCCAGACCCTCTTCGTCGGCTCCGTTGACTAGCGTTACCTTCGAGCGTCACTTCCTCCAGCTTGCCGCGAGGTCCGATAGGCCGGACCTCGCGGAAGATCGAAGGTATCCATGGAACAGGTCATCGCCAACGGATTGTATCTCGGTGCCCAATACGCGCTGATCGCGCTCGGGCTAACCCTGATCTTCGCCCTGATGAACGTGCTCAATTTCGCCCACGGCCAGATGTATGTGCTGGGCGGGTTCATCACCTACACCGTCTACGGCCAGCTCGGTTTGCCTTTCGTGGTGGCGCTGCTCGCCTCCGGCGTCACGCTCGCCGTCATTGGCGCGCTGATGGAGAAATTCCTCTTCCGCACCGTCATCCGGCGCAGCCACCGCGAGGAGAGCACGATGCTGCTCGCGGCCGCGACGGCTTTCTTCTTCGACGCCGTCATCCTGCTCCTGTTCGGCGAGAAGCAGCGCGGCGTTCCCAAGATCGTCAAGGGTGTCTTCAACGATGCCGGCATCATCATGCCCTACGATCGCATCGTCGTCGGCGCGCTGGCGATCGT
>NZ_RZTO01001037.1:0-1863 GCF_003997225.1 Mesorhizobium sp. M2C.T.Ca.TU.002.02.1.1 | reverse complement strand
CCCCCACAAGGGGGGAGATTAGCGGCTCGGGCGTCCCGCTCTTTCCTGCAGCGTTGCTAGTTGGCGAAAGCCTGCGCGACATCTGATCTCCCCCCTTGTGGGGGAGATGTCCGGCAGGACAGAGGGGGGCGCGAAGGAATGAGACGTGGCCGGGTGGCGTGATTGGCCCTGCGGCAACCGCACGGTTGACGCCGCACGCCATCCAGCCGATATCCCGGGCAAATTATGCCCGAGCCCCGAATGACCACCGATCTCAAACAACCGGCCGCCGACACCGCCTGGCAGCACGATGTCCGCGCCGGCGTGCGCCATGTCCGCGATCTCGCCCCGCTGCCGCTCTCGCCGGCCGAGCGCGCCGCCGCGCAGGAGGCCGCGGCCGCGCACAAGGTGCGCGTGCCGAAACCCTATCTCGACCTGATCGACTGGAACAATCCCGAGGACCCGATCCCCGCCCAGGTGATCCCGTCGCCCGACGAGCTGGTCGCCACCGAGGGCGAACTCGACGATCCGATCGGCGACCACGCCTTCAGCCCGGCGCCTCGGCTGACGCACCGCCATGCCGACCGCGTGCTCTTGTTCCCGACCTATCAGTGCGCCGTCTATTGCCGCTTCTGCTTCAGGAAAGAGTCGCTGACCTCCATCGGCCGCGGCTACACGCGCGAGGCGCTGGAACCTGCGATGGCCTATATCGCCGCGCATCCCGAAATCCGCGAGGTGATCCTGACCGGCGGCGATCCGCTGTCGCTGCCCGACAAGGCGCTGGCCGAAATCCGCGCCCGCCTGGAGGCGATCCCGCATCTCAGGCTGTTGCGTATCCACACCCGCGTGCCGGTGGCGCTGCCGTCGCGCATCACGCCCGGCATGATCGAGGCGCTGCAGGGCCGGCTGATGGTGACGGTGGTGACCCACTTCAACCACCCGCGGGAAATCACACAGGCCACGGAGGAAGCCTGCCGCACGATGCGGCAGGCGGGTTTCGTGCTGCTCAACCAGAGCGTTCTGCTGAAGGGCATCAACGATCATGTCGAGGTGCTGGAGGAGCTCTGCCGCGAGCTGATGTATCGGCTCGGCGTAAAACCCTACTACCTGCATCACGGCGACCTCGCGCGTGGCATGGCGCACCGCCGCACAACGATTGCCGAAGGCCAGGCGCTGGTCGCCGAACTGCGCCGGCGGCTCTCCGGCATCTGCAACCCGACCTATGTCATCGACCTGCCCGAAGGCGGCGGCAAGGTGCCGCTGGCGGCGAGCCATATCGAGGGGCGCGATGGCGACACCTGGCTGATCCGAGGCCAGGACGGCACGGTGCGGCAGTATAGGGAGCTGGTTGGCCAGGCCTGACGCCGGCTCTGTCTCGCCGGCTTCCGGTGCAGGCGCGTCCTCGCCCGACTTTGGCCCCCATTGCGCCGCACAAGGAACTCCATCTCGCGCCCCGCATTCTATGAGCGGGGGCTGAAGGAGCGTTGCGTGAAGGCTTTGTTGGGAATTGCCGGCGGCTTCGTGCTGACCCTGGCCGTGTTCGCCAGCGGGCTCGCCTTCGCCACTTGGCTGCTCGCCGCCAAGCCGGTGCGCCAGGCAACGCCGGCGATCGGCGTTTCCGAGCTCTGGACGAAGGACGCGCAGCCGATCGATCCGCGGAAGCAGAACCTTGAACGCATTCCCGCCCAGCAGGCGGCGGCCGCGCCCGCCAAGGCCGGCGAACCGGCCCCAAGCGAATCGACCAAGGCGGGAGGCGCAACGCAGACGACGGCGCTCGCTACGCCCACGCCGCCCGCAGCGCCGCCACTGCAGCCATTGCCGGACGTCTCTGGCCCGGGCCAGCCCGCGCCCGACGCCGGCGCGGCCCAGCAGCCGGCCTCGGCC
>NZ_RZTO01001036.1:0-1865 GCF_003997225.1 Mesorhizobium sp. M2C.T.Ca.TU.002.02.1.1 | reverse complement strand
CCATGGCGCCGGGCGCGGAAAGATCGCCGGTGTGAATCGAGACATCGACGCCGGCGAGCGCCGGCGCCCGCGGCGCCACGATGTCATGCAGGTCGAGCGCCGTTATCTTTTGCCCGCGCAGCATGCCGTCCTCGGCGAGCCGCGCGACAAGCTTGCGGCCGACCATGCCGGCCGCGCCCGTGATCAGAATTCTCATCTTCAGAGACCTTTCTTGCGCTGGCTGCGTCCGCGCAGCCACAGGACGACGAACAGCCCGACCATGAAGATCGCGGCGATGGCGGCCGCCAGCACCGTCGACACCTTGCCGGCGGCCAGCATGATGGCCGGCAGGAAATAGGCGGCGAGACCGAACAGCAGCAATATCACCGCCGCGGCGATCGCCGCGTTTTTTGTGTCACGGTCCATCAGCGGGCGGTCCTCATTTCGAGGCTGTTCGGTTTCATCGTCACGGCGGGATCAGTGATAATGCCGGCGATCGGCGGGCGCGCCATGCGCGTGATCGTGATCATGGTGATGGTCATGCTCGTCATGGCTGTCGGCGCATTGTCCGAATTCGGGCTCGACCGTGGCATGCTCGATGCCGTGCTTGGTCGCAAGCCTCTTCTTGATGGCGCTCACCGCCATATGCGGATCGACGCCGTCGTTCAGGCAGGCATGCAGCGTCGCCATGTTGGAGGTCCCGTCGAGCGACCAGACATGCATGTGATGCACCTCGCGCACGCCCTTGACCGCGCTTTCGATGTCCTTGGCGATCACGTCGCGGTCGAGGCTTGCCGGCACGCCTTCGAGCAGGACATGGGCCGCCTCGCGCATCAGCGACCACGCCGTCGACAGGATCAGCAGCGACACCAGCACCGACAGGATCGGATCGATCGGCGTCCAGCCGGTTGCCAGGATGATGAGGGCTGCCGCGATTGCCGCGGCCGAGCCGAGCAGGTCGCCGAGCACATGCAGGATGGCGCCCCGCATGTTGAGGCTCTCGCGGTCTCCGCCATGCAGCACGAAGAAGGAGGCGATGTTGACCAGCAGGCCGGCCACCGCCACCACCAGCATCGGCCCGCCCAGCACCGGCGACGGGTGTATCAATCGCCCCCAGGCCTCGTAGACGATCCAGAGCGCGATGACGAAGATGGCGATGCCGTTGGTGTAGGCGACCAGCGTCTTCACCCGGGCGAAGCCATAGGTGAGCCGGCCGGTGGCCGGACGCCCCGCCAGGTGGAAGGCATACCAGGCAAGGCCGAGCGCGATCGAATCGGCGAGCATATGGCCAGCATCCGCGAGCAGCGCCAGCGAGCCGGTGAGCAGGCCGCCGAGCGCCTCGGCGACCATGAAGCCGCCAGTCAGGCAGGCCGCGATCAGGACCCGCTTCTTGTCGGTCGAACCATGCACATGGCCGGCGCCATGGCTGTGACCGGCCGGGCCATGATCGTGCGAAGCGTGCTCATGCGCCATTGCCGAACTCCTGTCTGACCTTGCCCGGCAAGCGGTTCCCGCTTCCGGAGATCGTGGTCTACGCACCGAAGTCGGCGCGAAAATCCTCAAGCCGCCGCTTCTGGCCGCCTTCGCTATCGAAATTCGCCGGATCGAGCCAGCCTTCATAGGCTTTGCGCAAGGCCGGCCATTCCTTGTCGATGATCGAATACCACGCGGTATCGCGGTTTTCACCCTTGACCACAAGGTGCTGGCGGAAGATGCCCTCGAACTTGAAGCCGAAGCGCTCGGCGGCGCGCTTGGAAGGCTCGTTGCGGTTGTTGCATTTCCACTCGTAGCGGCGGTAGCCGAGATCGTCGAAAAGATATTTCGCGAACAGGAACTGCGCCTCGGTCGCGGCCGGCTTGCGCGAGATCAGCGGGCCCCAATAGATG
>NZ_RZTO01001035.1:0-1869 GCF_003997225.1 Mesorhizobium sp. M2C.T.Ca.TU.002.02.1.1 | reverse complement strand
GTGTCCGGCGCGGCGCCGGCAAGCAGTTCGCCGATCAGCGCCAGGCGCGGCGTTTCGTCGGCCTGCCACAAGGGCCTGCCGATCTGCCATGCCACCGCCTCGGCAAGCGGGGCGGCGCGCGCCTTCATCTCCTCGCCGAAGCGCAAAAGGATCCCCAGCCGTTCGGGCAGAGGCGTGCGCCGCCAGGCCGGCAGCGCCGCGCGGGCTCGGGCGACAGCCGCCTCGATCGCCGCGCCGTCCGCGTAGCTGCGCGTGGCGTAGATCGAGCCGTCGACGGGAGAGGTCACCGAGAAGGTCCGCGCGCCGGAATGCAGGTTCATGGTCTTGGAATCCACCCAAAAGGAAGCTGTCAATCGCGGCACGATATCGCGATTTTCCATTTTGGCAAATTTTTTCGAATACGGCTTGATGGATTTTTTGTCCGCCCCTATTGTCCCGCCATCGCGCCTTGGCGCCGATCGCAAATCGCGCCTTGGCGCCAACATCAAGAGGGGTGACGGATGGTCGTTTTTGATTTCACCGGCAGGCATGCGGTGGTTGCCGGCGCAGGCGGCGGCATGGGCGAGGCGATCGCGCTTGCGCTCCTCGGTGCCGGCGCCTTCGTCACCGCCATCGACGTCAAGGCGCGTCCGGCCTCGCTTGCCGGATATGACGACCGGCTGACCTTCGCGCAGGGCGACCTCACCGACGCCGCCTTCGTCGAACAGGTCATCGGCGCCGCCGGCCGCGAGCGCGGCGGCATCGACTATCTCGCCAATGTCGCCGGCGTGCTGTGGTTCGGCCGCGACAAGTCGGCGCTCGACATGGATCTCGGCGTCTGGGACGACGTCTTCAACATCAACCTGAAATCCTTCGTGCACACGGCGCGCGCGGTCGTCCCCCATATGCGCGCCGGCGGGCGCGGCGGCGCCATGGTGCATTTCTCGACCATCCAGTGGTATCGCGGCGACCCCAACCCGCAGGACGCCTATCAGGCCTCGAAGGCCGGCGTGTGTGCGCTGTCCAAGTCGCTCGCCATGCAGCTTGCCGCCGAGCGCATCCGTTCGAACGCGATCTGCCCCGGCATGGCGCTGACACCGCTGCAGGCGCGCTGGGACACAGAGGAAAAGCGCGCCGCCGTGGCGAGCTACGCGCCGCTCGGCCGCATCGGCACGCCGCAGGACATGGCCAATGCCGCGCTCTTCCTGCTCTCCGACGCCGCAAGCTACATCACCGGCATCGAGCTCCCCGTCGACGGCGGCCTGTTGATGCGGATGTAGGCGACTGGCCTGCCCCCGCGACGCGCTTTTAGGCCGCCACGGCCGTTCCCTGGATCGCCCTGCCCCAGTCGAGCAGCGGCTTGGCGCCAAGCGTGAAGTCGACGAGATCGTCGACCAGCGCCGGCGAATGGATCGTCGCCGGATCGATGTCGTGCCGGACCACGAAATGCCTGCTCCGCACTGCCTGGGCGAGATCCTCGTCACCGACGTCCTCAAAACCGCGTGGCGCCCGCTTCAGGCGGTCTTCCGCATCGAGCTCCAGGCCGGCCTTCTTGAGCGATGAGACCATGGCGCGGAATGCGGCCGGCCTGGTCACGATCGCCTTACGCATCGCCTGCAGCAATTCGGGCGCCGGCTGCCACCAGGCCACACCGGCAAAGCAGCGCTCGAGCCCGATATGCACGTAGAAGACGCCCTGCTCCATCTTGGTGCCGTCGGGCGACAGGATAGCCGACAGGTGCCGGTTGTAGGGTCGCTTGTCTTTGGAGAAGCGCACGTCGCGATTGATGCGGAAAAGTGACCTCTTGCGGTCGCCCCGCAGGCCGAGCTTTGCGGCCTCGAAACGTTCGCTGAGCGTCTCGACCAGATCGCAGAACGGCCCGTGCAGTTC
>NZ_RZTO01001034.1:0-1843 GCF_003997225.1 Mesorhizobium sp. M2C.T.Ca.TU.002.02.1.1 | reverse complement strand
GTCCTCATCCTTACATAGACCGCTGCGATTGACCTTTCCACCGCGATCGACTGGGCCTGCTCTCAAGCATAACGAACCGCATTATCGAAAAATGCGCCGCGGTTATGCGGCGCTGTCCAGCGCCCGGAACTGCGCCATGGTCGCCTCGATCTCTTCGCGGATCCAGGCCTTGAAGTCGCGCACCTTGCGGCTTTCGCTTTTGGTGGCCGAGGTCACCAGCCAGTAGCCGAGCCCGCTTTCGGCCCTTACGCCGAAGGGCGCGACCAGCCGGCCGTCGGCCAGCGCGTCGGCGGTGAGCAATTGCCAGGCGAGCATCACGCCATGACCGGCGATCGCCGATTCCAGGCAAAGCATCGGATCGGTGAAGCGCGCGCCCTTCTGGAAGGTGACCGGCTCGACGCCGGCCGCCTCGAACCAGCCGTCCCAGCTGAACATCGCCCGCTCGTCAGTGATGGCGCAGGTCTGCGCCAGATCGCCGATCGATTTCAGCCTGACCGCGATCGAGGGCGCGCAGACCGGAAACACTTCCTGGGCAAGCAGAAGCTCGGCGCGGTCGCCCGGCCATTTGCCGTCGCCGAGCCGGATGGCGATATCGATGTCGGACCGATCGAGATCGGCGACCCTGGCCGAGGCGTCGATGCGCAAAAGCACGTTCGGATGCCGCGCGAAATGCCGCGACAGCCTGGGCAGCAGCCATTTCGAAGCGAAGGCCGGCGCCACCGAGACGACCAGCGTGCACTCGTTGGCCTCGTCGGCCAGCGCCACCGCTTGCGCGAGCTCGCGGAAGCCGGCGCTGAGCCGCGCCGTGAAGGCTGCGCCGAACTCGGTCGGCACGAGCCCGCCCGGCGTGCGTTCGAACAGCGCCTGTCCGAGCTGCTTCTCGGTGCGCTTGACCTGCTGGCTGACGGCGCTGACCGAGACGTTCAGCTCTGCCGCCGCTGCCGCCAGCGATCCCAGCCGGGCGACGGTTTCCACGGCGCGCAGGCCGTTGAGGTGGACGCGATTGAGCATTGCCATTCAGTTTTTCTAAAGTGGACGAGCCGAAATCTCAATTGAAACCCAGTGAGAGAAGGCGGAATTTAACAGGAACAGCCTTGAGCCATGAGGTGGTCCCCATGAAGATTTTATCTTTGCTGAAAGGGCTTTCCGGCACCATGGCGAGGCCGCGCGATGACGGCGAGATCGCCCGCTGGATCACCGATCCGCTGTCGCATCCGGTGCTCGACACCATGTCGGAGCGCGAGCTCGGCGATATGCCCTTCCGGCTGACCGCGCGCCGCACCGCATATGAAACGATGGGTGCGGCCGGCCGATAAGTTATTGGCCCTTTGGCGGCGCTCCTCCTCATCCGGCCGCTTCGCGGCCACCTTCTCCCCGTGGGGGAGAAGAAGTGGCGCCGGTGCCGATAGGCTCCTCTCCCCGCGGGGAAAGGTCAGCCGAGCGAAGCGGAGGCTGGGTGAGGGGACGTCTGCAATCCGACGGCCAAGCCTGACTGGCCCAACGCAAGCACGGTTGTTTCGCCTGCGCACACATTTATGTTGCGCCGCAATGAACGCCTCGCCATCTCCCTTGCGTCTTGCTCTCGCCGGCATGGTCGCGCTCGCCGTCGCCCAGGGCATCGGCCGCTTCGTCTATACGCCGATCCTGCCGGGCATGATGGAAGGGCTGCACCTGACGCCGGCCGATGCCGGCTGGATCGCTTCCGCCAATTATCTCGGCTACCTCATCGGCGCGTTTGCCGCGGCCGGCGACTGGGCGCACGGGCGCGAGCGTCTGCTGATGTTCGCCGGCCTTGCGGCCACCGCCGTGCTCGCGGGCCTCATGCTGTCTCTTATACACGTCT
>NZ_RZTO01001033.1:0-1872 GCF_003997225.1 Mesorhizobium sp. M2C.T.Ca.TU.002.02.1.1 | reverse complement strand
TGCTTCATCACCGGCAGCACGCCGCCCGACATCAATCCCTCGGCCGAAGCGCGGCCAAGCTCGATCACGGCGTTTGGCTCCTTGCCATAGGCGCGCGCGCCGATGACGTCGCTGGCGCCCTCGACCGGAACGTCGAGCACCGGCAGGCAGTCGGCGGTTATGCCCAGGCGGGAGAGATCGAAGGCATGCAGCCGCGCCATCAGCCAGGCCGCGCGGCGGCCGGCTTCCTTGTCCTCGCGCCACAACGCGCCGAGCGCGCCGCCCGCGGGATAGTTCGGCGCCAGCGGCGGACGCAGGCGCTGAACCCGGCCGCCTTCCTGGTCGATGAAGACCGGAGCGCCCGGACGGCCGACGCAGTCACGCATCGCGGCGACAAGGTCGCGGATCTGCCCGGCCTCGCCGATGTTGCGCGCAAACAGGATGAAGCCCCAAGGGCGTTCGTCCCGATAGAAGCGGATTTCGTCTTCGGTGAGGGATTTCCCGGCGCAGCCGAGGATCATGGATTTTGATTCGCTCATGCACGGAAGCTTAAGGCTTTGGTCGAGCAAAGGGAATCACCCCTCGCCGCGGACGATACAAAGCCCGCAACCGTCCACAACGAAAAGCCGGCGCGGCCTTTCGGCGGCGCCGGCTTTGGAAGCTGAAGCAATTCCAGGAAAAGTGTGGAGCGGTTTTCCGTCCGGAATTGCGTCAAAACAAGAGAAATCTATCAGCGAGATACGAAACAGTTGCCGCCGGCAGCCTTGTAGCTGGTGCAAAGGTTGATCGCATCGTTGCGCGACTGCGCTGGGACGCGGACGCGGTAGAAGGTGCCCTTGCCCGCGACCTCGGCCTTGACGATGTTGGCGGTGCGGCCGGAGAGCACGCTGCCATAACGGCGCTGCAGGTCCTGATAGGTCGACTGCGCGCTCTCGACCGTCGGCTGCGAGGCGATCTGCATCGACCACGAGCCGCCGCCGGCCGCCGCCGCCGGATCGATGGAAGCGACCTGGTCCGGCTTGACCTCGCCGACGATATCGACTGGCTGGTCGGACGGACGGGCCGGCGCCACCGGCACCGTTGCCGGGGTGTTGGCCGACTGCGCCTTGGCTTCAGTCTTCTTGGCGGGCTTCGCCGGCTTGACGGTCGCTGCATCAGCCTGGCCCGTATCGGCCTGGCCCGCGTCGGAAGCCACTGTTCCCGTCTGCTGGCCGTCGGAGCCCGGCGCGACATGCTGCGGCGCCGGATCGCTCGGCTCGGCCGCCGCGACCTTCGGCGCAACCGGGGCCGGATCCTCGCGCGGCACCAGCGAGCCGTCAGGCTTGACCATCATGGTCTTCACCTTGCGCGGCGCGACGGCGACGACATCGTTGTTGTTGGCGGTGTTTTCGGCATCCTGCTGCAACACCTGGGCGATGCGGTCTTCCGACTTCGGCGCCGGCGCGGCCGGCTGCACGCTTGCCGATGCGGCAGGCTGGGCGCTTTCGGGCACAGTGGCTTGTTCGACGCCGGGCAACGCCGAGCTTGAATTGTCGGCGGCATCAGCGCCTGCCGCGGCGCCGTTATCGTTGGGCGAAAGATCGACCACGCGGCTCTGCGGCGGCTCCTTCGAGGCCAGGTCCACGGGCTGCTCGGTGGTGTTCACCAGCTTCTGCTGCACCGGTTCGGCGGGCTTGGCGGCGCCGGCGCCCTTGGTCACCGCGTCGTAGACCTTGTTGTCCTGGTTCGGCACAACCGTGCCGCCCGGATTTTCCGGCTTCACCTTGATCGGCGAATTGTCGGCCTTGACGATCACCGGGGCCTCGCTGCCGCCCTTGCCGCCGAAGGAGAAGGCCAGAGCGCCAAGGCCGCCGAGGACCACGACGGCGCCGACGAGCGCGGCCACCATCATGC
>NZ_RZTO01001032.1:0-1876 GCF_003997225.1 Mesorhizobium sp. M2C.T.Ca.TU.002.02.1.1 | reverse complement strand
GCCACCCCCGGCGAGAATCTGGTGGTGCGCGATTTCCATCGCTCCTTCGCCGTGAATTATTTCGGCATCGTCAACGGCGTGGTGCCTGTCGTCGAGCATATGCGCGTGCGTGGACGCGGCCATGTCGTTCTGGTCGGATCGGTGACCGCCTATTCCGGCTGGCCGACAACGGCGGCCTATGGCGGCACCAAGGCCGCGATCAACATCCTGGCGGAGTCGCTGAAATACGACCTCGACAAGATGAACATCCGTGTCCAGGTCATCAATCCGGGATTCGTCGACACGCCCTTGACCGAAAAGAACAAGCTGCCGATGCCGGGCCTCATGCCTGTGCACCGCGCGTCGCGCCGCATGGCGCGCGGCATCAGGAAGGGCGGCTTCGAGGTCACCTTCCCGTATCACATAAGCTGGCCGTTGAAGCTGCTCGGCCTGCTGCCGCGGCCGATCGGCCGCTTCGTCATCGGCCTGACCACCCACTGGTGGGGGCGGCCGTTGCATTTCGATCGCAGGCCGGCGGGCGAAAAAGATCCATCCCGCGACAAGGCACCATAAGCCGGCGAACGGCGATTGCCTGCCGGCGGGGACGGCCATAGGTTGAGAATCATTGCTTGGAGACTGGAATGGGGCGGCGGATCGTGCTGGCGGTGCTTGGCCTTGCAGTCATCCTGGTCGCCGGCTTCTTCCTTGGCCCGCGCGTGCCGGTCGATACCACAATCCGCTTCGATCCATCGGTGATCGGCGATGATCCGCAGGCCTATCTGGCGCGTGAGGAGGCTGCCGTGCCCAACATCCGCGACGGGCTCGACAAGGAGATCATCTGGGCGAACCCGATGGTCCACGCCAAGACGCCTTTGGCCATCGTCTACATCCATGGCTTTTCCGCTTCGAAGGGCGAGGTTCGCCCGCTGCCGGACGATGTCGCGGACGAATTGGACGCCAACCTTTTCTTCACGCGCCTGACCGGCCACGGCCAGGACGGCGCGGCGATGGCGCAAGGCAGCGTCAACGCGTGGATCAACGACTATGAGGAGGCCTTGGCCATCGGCCGGGCCATCGGCGACAAGGTGATCGTCATCGGGACCTCGACCGGCGGCTCGCTGGCGGCATGGGCCGCAACACAGCAGGGCGCTTCGGACGGTGTCGCGGCCATAGCGTTCATATCGCCGAATTTCGGCGTCAAGGCCTCCGGCGCCGAGGTGCTGACCATGCCCTGGGGCAGGCAGATCGCCGAGCTTGTCGGCGGTAAGGAGCGCAGCTTCCCGGCGCGCAACGCGCTGCACGAGAAATTCTGGACCACCAGATATCCCATGAAGGCGGTGCTGCCGATGGCGGCGCTGACCAACCTCGCCTATGGCGCGCCGGTCGAGAAGGCAACGATCCCTGCCCTGTTCATCTTCTCGGATTCCGACAAGGTGGTGCGGCCGGATCGCACGCGCGAGATCGCCGGACGCTGGGGCGCTCCGCACGAGCTGGTTCCGGTCGACGACACCGGAGATCCGGACAATCACGTCATCGCCGGCGATGCGCTGTCGCCTCAGACCACGGGTTTTCTCACCCAGCGCATCGTGGTGTGGGTGAAGGCGCTGATGCAGCAGCAAGCAGGCCAGTGAAATGAAAACGGCCGGAGCATTGGTCCGGCCGTTCCTCGATCGGATTTGATGAGCTCAAGCAGCCCGGTTCGCCGGACGTTTGCCGCCGAAGCGGCGCTTGTTGTTGCCCTTGAAGCGCTTGAAGCCGTCGGGCTTGCGCTGGCCATTCGGCTGGGCGGCCGCCGGGCGTTCGCCCTGCGGCTTCGGTCCGCGCTCGCCATCTGGCTTGCCGGCGAAGTGCTTCTTGCCGCCGCCATTGCCCGGACGGCGACCATCGCGACGGCCGC
>NZ_RZTO01001031.1:0-1877 GCF_003997225.1 Mesorhizobium sp. M2C.T.Ca.TU.002.02.1.1 | reverse complement strand
GATCAACCGGTCCAGCACCGCGCGATATTCGGCAAAATGTTCCGACTGGCGGCGCACCGGTGCTTCCCAGCGCAACCCCAGCCATTCGAGGTCACGGAAGATGCCGGTTTCGAATTGCGGCGTGCAGCGGGTGATGTCGATATCCTCGATGCGCAGCAGCAGGCGTCCGCCCGCTCGCGCCGCCATCTTCTGGTTGAGCAGGGCCGAATAGGCGTGGCCGAGATGCAGTTCGCCATTGGGGCTCGGCGCGAAGCGGAATGTCAGGAGCGTCATCTTTCAGGCGGCATTCAGGTTGTCAGGTGCTTCCGCCGGTTGATAGTTAGCCATCATTTGTCGCCCTGGGAACAAGCAAACGTGCAACGCATCGCCTCGCTCGACGACATTGCGGCAGGGCTCGACGCGCTCTGCCGGATCGATCCGCGGCTGGAGACGGTGCGCGGCAAAGCGGGCGAGGTGCCGCTGCGGCTGTCGCAACCGGGGTTTGGGAGCCTCGCTTCCATCATCGTCTCACAGCAAGTTTCCCGCGCGAGCGCCGACGCCATCTTCGGCCGGCTGGTCAAGCTGGTCGACCCGCTGACGCCGCAGGCAATCCTCGCCGCGGGCGAAGACGTATTTCGCGAGGCCGGGCTGTCGCGGCCGAAGCAGCGCGGGCTGCTCGCCGTGGCCGAAGCGGTGGCCGGCGGGCTCGATCTCGATCACCTCTGCACCCTGGAAGCCGGCGAGGCGATCGCGGCGATGACGGCAGTGCCGGGCATCGGCCCGTGGACGGCCGAGTGCTACCTGCTGTTCGCCGCCGGCCACCCGGATGTGTTCCCCGCGCGCGACGTCGCGCTCCAGACGGCGGTCGGCCATGCGCTCGGCATCGACCCGCGTCCGCCGGAGAAAATGCTTATCCGGCTGGCCGAATCATGGAGCCCCTGGCGGGGTGTCGCGTCGCGGCTTTTTTGGGCCTACTATCGCGAACTGAAGGGCAGGGACGCGGCGCCTCCCGTCGAAATGGCCAAAAAAGCATGAAAATCATGCGTTTTTGAGGGTTTCGGCGAGAGACAATCCGCTTCACATCCCTGTCATGTCGGGCTTACAGTATCCGCGCCGTTCGGTTTAGAACGAAGGAGGCGAAGGACGTGACGGTTGCCGTATCTCCGGATGGGCTTCCCGCGCTGGTGCTGAATGCGGACTACCGTCCGCTCAGCTATTACCCCCTGTCGCTCTGGTCGTGGCAGGACGCCATCAAGGCTGTCTTCCTCGACCGGGTCAACATCGTCGCCGAATACGAGCACGCCGTCTCCTCGCCGACCTTCTCGATGAAGCTGCCGAGCGTGGTCAGCCTGAAAGCCTATGTGAAGCCGTCGCGGCATCCCGCCTTCACCCGCTTCAACGTGTTCCTGCGCGACCGCTTCCAATGCCAGTATTGCGGCACGCCGGAGGATCTGACGTTCGACCATGTCATCCCGCGCCATCGCGGCGGGGCGACAACCTGGGAGAATGTCGTCGCCGCCTGCTCGCCCTGCAATCTTCGCAAGGGCGGCATGATGCCGGCGCAGGCCAAGATGTGGCCGCTGCAGAAGCCCTATCAGCCGACGGTGCACGACCTGCACAACAACGGCCGCCTGTTCCCGCCCAACCATCTGCATGAAAGCTGGATGGATTATCTCTACTGGGATGTGGAGTTGGAACCCTGAGATCGTTCGAGAATTCGGGGGGCTGGCCGTCTGAAGCAAATGTCTCCGCTTCCGGTGCTCACGTACTTTAAAGCACGTCGCCTTTTAAAGGATTCGGGATTCCCTGAATGACGGTTTGATGATTCATTGCGGTAGAAGGGAGAAACCGCGATGGGCAAGCCGTTACCGATGGCGTTGCGTAAGCGTGTTGCAGCG
>NZ_RZTO01001030.1:0-1878 GCF_003997225.1 Mesorhizobium sp. M2C.T.Ca.TU.002.02.1.1 | reverse complement strand
TCTTGCCGCTGGTCAGCGACACCTGCGGCTGGAAATAGACCTCGAAGCTCCTGTTGGCGATCGCCATGCGGATGTCCTGTTCGAGCTGCTTGCGGTAGTCGAGCTCGCGGCGCAGCTCCTCGGAGAAGAAGGAGAAGTTGCCGCCGCCGAGCTTCTTGGCGGAATAGAGCGCGAGGTCGGCATGGACGAGCAGGTCCTGCGCGTTGTCGGCGTCGACCGGATAGACCGCGATGCCGGCGCTGGCGCCAGGCATGATGGTCGTGCCCTGGAAGGTGATCGGCTCGTTGATCTCGCCGAGGATGCGCTTGGCGAGCGCATGGATGTCCTCGGTGGTGCCGGCGCCGTTGAGGATCATGACGAACTCGTCGCCGCCGAGCCGCGCGCAGAGGTCGGACGCCCGGCAGGAATCGCGCATGCGTTGGGCCGTCACCACCAGCACATAGTCACCGGCGGCATGGCCAAGCGTGTCGTTGATCTGCTTGAAACGATCGAGGTCGAACTGGATCACCGCCAGACGCTCGCGCCGGCGGTGCGCGCCCTTGATCAGCGTGTCGAAATGGTCGGTGAGGAAGGTGCGGTTGTGCAGCCCCGTCAGGCCGTCATGCACGGCGATGAAAGCCATCGAGTTGCGCGCGTCGACCAACTCGCGCGTCTTGCGCAGGATGGCGTTGGACATCGGCCGGAAGATGAACAGCGCCACCAGCACGATGACGCCGAGGGTGGCGAAGAACAGCGTGCGGTGCAGGTCGAGGATGTTGCTGGATTTTTGGTCGGCGAAGGCGCTGATGCGCTGGCCAAGCGCGGCATAGCCGGACATGGTCGCGTTGGCGACGGAAGCGTCGAGACCGACGCGGTCGCCGCCGCCCTTGTAGCCGTCGCTCTGCATGCCGAGTTGCGACGCGAAGGACGACACCAGCCTGTCGCCATTGGCGACGAGGCCGACCGAGAAGTAGTCGAGGTGGAACGGCTTGCTGAACAGCACATATTCGATCGACTTCGGGTCGTTTCGTGCCGGCGAGAGCGGATCGGCGCCGGTCTCCTTGAGCAGCCGATCGTAATTGGTCTCGAACTCGCCTGTCGCCTGCTTGAGCGCGGTGACCAGCGCCGGCTGCTTGTCGCGCGACGCGGCACCCGTGGCGCCGGCCAGGAAGACGATGCGCTGCGAGAGCGCCTTCTGCATCGAGACGATGTCGAGCAGCGCATGGTTGTGCTGCTGCTGCGCCATCAATTGCTGCAGAAGGACGAAGGAGGCGATCACCATGGCGGCGATGATCGTCAGCGCCAGCCAGTAGCCGGTCTTGATGAGCAGGATCAGCTTGCGCGAAACGCTCTGCACTGGCTGCTGCGACATAACTTAAGTGACCCCTCCGGTCGACGGATTCCTGCCCTGGATACGGCGGGAAAACGCTTGCCTGGAAAGAGTTAACGGGTCGGCAAGGGATGCCTGCGGCCGTCATGGCGGCTTGGCAAAGCTCGCAAGATGGTTATCACGTCCTTTCCCGCTTACCTCATTTTTGATCCTATTGCCGCCGCGCCATGGCAAAGGATTGCGATCGGGCTTTCGCGACGCCACCGAAGCGGTCGCTTTTGCGATGGATTTTTTGCAGCCGTGGCGCGACAGTCCGGCCTCGAAGCGAACAGGGCCGGACCATGAGCAAAGCATTCCTTTCCCATATCGACAGCGAGCTCGAAGGCCTGAAATCGGCCGGGCTCTACAAATCCGAGCGGGTGATTTCCTCCATGCAGTCCGCCGAGATCGAGGTCACTGGGCAGAAGGTGCTGAACTTCTGCGCCAACAACTATCTCGGCCTCGCCGACAGCCCGGACCTGCGCGACGCGGCGAAGCGCGCGCTCGACCGCTACGGCTACGGCATGGCC
>NZ_RZTO01000102.1:0-11420 GCF_003997225.1 Mesorhizobium sp. M2C.T.Ca.TU.002.02.1.1 | reverse complement strand
GTCTAGTCTCCTGCCACCAGCCGCCGGATGGGACCGGCGGCACGCCTGAAACGGGGCCGTTTCAACGGTTCCGGGGTGTCAAAACTTAAGAAGGCGCGGCTGAGGGGCTGCGCCGACAGGGAGAAACTTCATGCTGAAAAACATGCTGAAGGCGACGGCGTTCGCCACCACCATGGCTCTGGCCACGGGCTCCTTTTACACGCATGCTTTTGCCGAAACCGTCTACAACCGCGGGGCCGCTGCCGAGGCGGAAACGGTCGATCCGCACAAGACGTCGACGGTCTACGAAGCCGATATCATACGCGACCTGTTCCAGGGTCTCGTCATGCATGACCAGAAGACGAACCTCATTCCGGGCGCCGCCGAAAGCTGGACGGTCTCCGACGACGGCACTGTCTACACTTTCAAGCTGCGCAAGGACGGCCTCTGGTCGGACGGCACACCGGTGACGGCAGACGACTTCGTCTATTCGTTCCACCGGCTGGAAGATCCGGCCACCGCCGCGGAATACGCTTCGATGCTCTATCCGGTGAAGGGTGCCGAGGACTTCAACACCAAGAAAGGCAAGGCCGAGGATATGGGCGTGAAGGCGATCGACGCCAACACGCTTGAAGTCACGCTCAAGGCGCCGACGCCCTACTTCCTGGAGATGCTGACCCACCAGGCGACCTATCCGGTCAACAAGGCTTCCATCGACAAGCTCGGCGCCGACTGGATCAAGCCGGGCAAGCTGGTCTCCAACGGCGCCTATACGCTGGCGGAGTGGGTTCCCAACGACCATATGAAACTGGTCAAGAACCCGAAGTTCTGGGACGCCGCGAGCGTCAAGCTCGACGTGGTCAACTACATTCCGACCGAGGATCGCTCATCGGCGATGAAGCGTTTCGAGGCCGGCGAACTCGACAGCTACGGTGACCTGCCGACCGAACAGCTCGCCGATCTCAAAACCAAGTTCGGTGACCAGGTCCGCGTGGGGCCATATCTCGGCACCTATTATTACGCGATCAAGACCGACAAGGCGCCTTGGGACAATGTTGAGCTGCGCAACGCCATCTCGATGGCGATCGATCGCGACTTCCTCGCCGAGAAGGTTTGGCAGAACTCGATGCTGCCTGGATATTCGATGGTGCCTCCGGGCATCGAGGGTTACACCCCGGCGCTAGCCAAATACGCGGACATGCCGCAGATCGACCGCGAGGATGAGGCCAAGAAGATCCTGGAGAAGCTCGGCTACACGCCCGAGCATCCGTTGAAGATGGAGATCCGCTACAACACTTCGGAAAACCACAAAAACACCGCGGTCGCCATCCAGGAACAGCTGAAGCCGCTCGGCGTCGAGGTGACGCTGCTCAACACCGATACCAAGACCCACTACGGCTTCCTCGAGCAGAAGGGCAATTACGACGTCGCCCGCGCCGCCTGGATCGCCGACTACAAGGATCCGGAGACGTTCCTCGGCATCTCGCGCAAGGCGAGCGGCAACAACTACTCGAACTACAACAGCCCTGCCTATGAAGCCGCGATGGACAAGGCGGCCGCAGCCGGCGGCAAGCCGGAAGACCGCATGAAGGACCTCGCCGAGGCCGAGCGTATCCTCGTCGACGATGTCGGTGAGATCCCGCTGCTCTACTACAGCTACCACGACATCGTGTCCTCGAAGTTGCATGGCTTCGACGACAACGTCATGGACATCCACCCGTCCCGCTTCATCTCCAAGGACTGACAAGTAACCTTGGCCGTGCCGCCGCTCCTCTTGTGTGGGAGCGGCGGCCGCGGTCTGTCGTCGTGCCGGGCCGAAAGTCGGGTTGGATTTTCAGGCTACCCGGTGCGAAGATCAGAGATGCCAGCGCCACGGTCTCGTCTGGAGAGCTGTCGCCCTGGCTGAAGCGGGGCGCCGATGCTGCGTTATGTCTTCCGGCGGCTATTGACCGCCATACCGACGCTATTCGTCATCGTGACGGTGGCGTTCTTCCTGATCCGCGTCGCGCCAGGCGGCCCGTTCAACCAGGAACGGGGCCTGAGTCCCGAGATCAGGGCCAATCTCGAAGCCCAGTTCGGCCTCAACGATCCGCTCTGGCTGCAATATGTCCATTATCTCGGCAATCTTTTGCGCGGCAGTTTCGGCCCGAGCTACAATCTGCCGGATTTCACCGTCACCGAACTCTTCGCCAAGGGCCTGCCGATCTCGGTGCAGATCGGAACCTCGGCGCTGGTGCTGGCGTTGCTGCTCGGCTCCATCCTCGGCACCATCGCGGCGCTCAACCAGAACAAGCTTGCCGACTATTCGGTGATTGCTCTGGCCACCGCCGGCAGCACCATCCCGACCTTCGTCATCGCGCCGGTGATCCAGCTCGTCTTTGGGCTCTCCTGGAAACTTCTGCCGATCGGCGGCTGGGGCGACGGCGCCTTGATCAATAAGGTCGGCCCGGTGCTGACGCTCGCCTTGCCGCAGATCGCCATCGTCGCCCGCCTGATGCGCGGCTCGATGATCGAGAGCCTGCGCTCGCACCATATCCGCACCGCCCGCGCGCTGGGCCTCTCCGACTGGTCGGTGGTGGTCAAGCACGCGCTGCGGGGCGCCGTGCTGCCGATCGTCTCCTTCACCGGCCCGGCGGCCGCCTCGCTCTTGACCGGCTCGATCATCGTCGAGACGATCTTCTCCATCCCCGGGGTCGGCCGCTACTTCGTCGATGCGGCGCTCAACCGCGACTACACGCTGGTCATGGGAACCGTGGTGGTGATCGCGCTCTTCACCATCGTCTTCAACCTGATCGTCGACCTGCTCTACGCGGTCGTCGACCCGAGGGTGCGCTATGACTGACCTCGCCGTCGCGGTGCCCGAGCCGATCGTCGGCCGCTCGCTCTGGGGCAATGCCTGGGCGCGGCTGAAGCGCAACCGCGCCGCGATGCTCAGCCTCTACTATCTGGCCTTCATCGCCGTCATCAGCGTGTTCGGTCCGATGGTCGTGCCGCATGAATACACCACCATCTATGGCGACTATGTGCGCATGCCACCGAGCCTTTCGGCCTATCCGAAACCTGACATGATCCAGGGTGCGCTGGGTGACGCCATCAAGCGCATGCGCGCCGACATCAAGGAATGGCACCAGGACGGCAATCGTGTCGTCGTCACCATCACCTCGACCAAGCCGATCGACGACCGCAACATCCGCTATCTCGACCGCTCCGACGCCTTCGACGACACCCGGATCGAGAACAAGTCGCCCGACGGCCGCGAGGTGACGATGAGCTCGGCCGTGAAGCAGCAATATTTCTTCTTCGGCACCGACAACACCGGCCGCGACCTGCTCTCGCGCACGCTGATGGCCGGACGCATATCCCTGGCGATCGGCCTGCTTGCCGGCGTCGTCGCCGGTGTCATCGGAGTCATCTACGGCGCAACCGCGGGCTTCGCCGGCGGCAGGGTCGACGAGGTGATGATGCGCATCGTCGACGTGCTCTATTCGCTGCCCTTCATCTTCTTCGTCATCATGCTGGTGGTGTTCTTCGGCCGCAACTTCGTGCTGATGTTTCTGGCGGTGGGCGCTGTGCTGTGGCTCGACATGGCCCGCATCGTGCGCGGCCAGGCGCTGTCGATCCGCCGGCAGGAATATGTCCAGGCGGCGGAAGCCATGGGCGTCGGCCAGCGCGGCATCCTCCTGCGTCACGTCATTCCGAACCTGCTCGGACCGGTGGTCATCTATATGACGTTGCTGGTGCCGCAGGTCATCATCCTGGAAAGCTTCCTCTCTTTCCTCGGCCTCGGCGTGCAGGAGCCGATGACCAGTTGGGGCGTGCTGATCTCGGTCGGCGCCAAGAACATCGGCTACGCCAACTGGCTGCTCCTGTTCCCGGCCTTCTTCCTCGTCTCGACACTGTTCGCGCTGAATTTCGTCGGCGACGGTCTGCGCGACGCGCTCGATCCCAAGGACCGCTGAGATGACCGCTCCCGAAACGATCCTCAGCGTCAAGGACCTGCGCGTCCGCTTCCAGACGCTCGACGGCACCGTCGAGGCCGTCAAGGGCATCAACATCAAGGTCAATGCCGGCGAGACGGTCGCCGTCGTCGGCGAATCCGGCTCCGGCAAGAGCCAGACGATGATGGCGGCGATGAGCCTGTTGTCCTCCAACGGCGAGGCCACCGGCCAGGTCGACTATCGCGGCCGCAATCTTCTGGAGATGACCAAGAGCGAGCTCAACAAGGTGCGCGGCCGCAAGATCAGCATGATCTTCCAGGAGCCGATGACCTCGCTCGATCCGCTATACACCATCGGCAACCAGCTGATGGAGCCGATCCGCCGGCACCGCGGGCTTTCCGCGCCGGCTGCACGGGAAGAAGCGCTGAAGCTCTTGAGGCTGGTGCACATACCCGATCCCGAGCGGCGGATGAAATCCTATCCGCACGAGATGTCGGGCGGCCAACGGCAGCGCGTCATGATCGCCATGGCTCTGGCCAACGATCCCGACATCCTGATCGCCGACGAGCCGACGACGGCGCTCGACGTCACCATCCAGGCGCAGATCCTGATGCTGCTGGCAGAGTTGCAGCGCAAGCTCGGCATGGCGATCGTCTTCATCACCCACGATCTCGGCATCGTGCGCCGCTTCGCCGATCGCGTCTATGTCATGCGTCAGGGCGAAGTGGTGGAGGAGGGCCAGGCGGAAGAGCTTTTTGCCAATCCGCAGCATGCCTACACTAGGATGCTGCTCGCGGCCGAGCCGACCGGCAGCAAGGCGCCGCCGCCGGCCAATTCGCCGGTGCTGCTCGAGGGCCGCAATGTCGAGGTCGTCTTCAAGATCGGCGGCGGCTTCCTCGGCGGCGAGCCGCTGATGCTGCGCGCGGTGGACAAGATCTCGGTCCGGCTGAAGCGCAATCAGACCATCGGCATCGTCGGCGAGTCGGGCTCGGGCAAGTCGACGCTCGGCCGCGCGCTGCTGAGGCTGCTCCCCAGCGACGGCGTCATCCGCTTCAGCGACCGTGACATTTCCGAGGCGGACCGCCAGGCGATGCGGCCGCTGAGGCGCGAATTGCAGCTCGTCTTCCAGGATCCGTTCGGCTCGCTGTCGCCGCGCATGACCGTCGGCCAGGTCATCACCGAGGGCCTTTTGGTGCATGAGCCCTCGCTCACCGGCAAGCAGCGCGACCAGCGCGCCGTCGAGGCGCTGCGCGAGGTTGGCCTCGATCCCAACGCGCGCAACCGCTACCCGCACGAATTCTCCGGCGGCCAGCGCCAGCGCATCGCGATTGCCCGCGCCATGATCCTGAAGCCGAAAGTGGTGGTGCTGGACGAGCCGACCTCGGCGCTCGACCGCTCGGTGCAGAAACAGATCGTCGAGCTGCTGCGCAAGCTGCAGGCCGATCACGAACTGTCCTACCTCTTCATCAGCCATGACCTCGCGGTGGTGCGCGCCATGGCCGACTACATCATCGTCATGAAGCAGGGAAAGATCGTCGAGGAAGGGCCGACGCAGGAGATATTCGACAATCCGCGCGAAGCCTACACCCAGACGCTGATGAACGCCGCGATCGATTCGACACGGTTCCGCATCAGCGCTTGAAGCCGGTCCGGTCCGGCTCGCCTCACTGCGCGGAGGGGCACCTTTGCTTTCGCGTCGCGACGATCACCTGCTGTTGTTGCTGCAGCCTGTCGATCCGCGCGGTTTCGCGGTTGGCGACCGCCGTCTTCACGCGCTCGCCGCCGAGCAACCACGTTGGCACGGAGGTATTGGCGACCTTGCCGCGAGCGATTGCGGTGCGTGAAATATCGGTCGCGGTGTCGCCGACCGCATTGTTGAGCTCGGGGCAGTTCATCTTGTCGTATTTCGCCGGGCTGATCGACGCCGTGGTCGACGAGCAGCCTGCGGCGAGCAGCAGAATGGCGGTCAACATGAGCGGCAAGGCTGTCATCGGCATGAATTTCATTCTTGCTCCTCGGTCGACGCGGTGACGGCGCGAGGCTCAGCATAGCCGCCTCGGGCCATCTTGTCTCAATTGACAGCCTCGAATCCTCTGCTGCGTGCCCGAAGGTCGTCCAGTTGATCACAGAGTCCGGCATCTTCTCCGTGCTCGATCTTGCGGCAGAAGAACGCTCCGGACTTGAGGATGTCCGGAAGATCGGTGCGGGTCAGGAGCTTGGGAAAGCGGCCATTCTCGTCCGTCGCGGTGTAGCGCAGATTGTCGGTCGCGCGGTTGCCCCAGTATTTGCTGTTGCGCAAAAGCATATGGGGCTCCATCTCGTCGGGGATTGCCGTCCACGCAAAGAACCGCTTGATCTCGGGGTCGAGCATTCCTTGCACAACTGTCTCGATCGCTCTGCGGGTGAGCGTGAACCACTGCGAACCGAATGTGGGCAGCAGACCGGCCGGGAGCTTTCGGTCAATGCCCAGCGCGCCTTGCAGGCGGATGCTCGAGAGGCGTTTGCGGCGGGACGATACCAGCCGTTCATATGGCCAATAGCAGGAGAACCTGTTGCTGAGATTGTCGGGTGTTTCGCCTGGCAGTCCTTCATGCGTGACCAGGACGTATTCTTGCGGATGGTTCTGGTGAAGATATGTCGCGAAGTCGTCGATGCTTCGCACGGGATAATCGGACCCGCTTAGCAGCGAACCGTACAGGAATGGGTGATCGAGCAGGCGCCGCAGGGCCTGGAGGGTCGCCTCGACGATAGAGTAGCCTCCCCAGCGGCAGGCCACCATGCTGAACACGTCTACGTTCGGCAGGTCGGAAAGTCGGTTCTGAAAGCTGGCAATTGCCGGAGCGCCAACCCTCGTATCGAGATGGACGACGATCCTGTCCTGTGGCCGCGAGATCGCCCGGATCAGCCGCTCGGTGTGACCGAGTTGGCGGTGAGCCAGGATGGCAAAGCCCAGTCCTATGTCGGTTGCACCACTCCGCACTGTCCCTTGCCCCCTTAAAGCATGTCTCCCGAAAGTGGGAACCGGTTTCGGGACAAAGCCATGCGTAGAATCAAGAACCTAAAGCGCAGGGAGCGAATCTGAAAGATCGCGACGCGCTTTAGTCGCTCGCACAGCCTTTGCCGATCTTCGGGCTACCCGCAACGTGGTTCGTCGCCGCCGGTGCCGATGTCAAGAAATTCGTGGCCGAAGCGATGGCTTCGGGGAGCATTCCCTCGAGGGAGATTTCGGCAAATAGCCGAAGCGTTGTTTTTCTGGTGGCAGCGGCGCGACACGGCGGCTGCCGCCCAGGCTCTTTAGACCTCGGATAGGTTTTGCCTATATTCATCGGAGAAAAGGAGCAGGAAAGTCATGACCGAAATCTGGCGATCACTCCTCGCTAATCTTGCCCTGGTCTCCATCCTGGTCGTCGCTTGGGACCTTTTGGCTGATTTTACCGGACGTCTTCCACGGCTGATACAGTCGCTGCTTCTCGGCGTGGTCATGTGCGCTGGCTCGGTCATCTCCATGGCGACGGCTTTGTCCGTCTCGGGCTTCGTCGTCGATCTGCGCGCCGCCTTCATTGGCGCGGCCGCCTTCTTCGGCGGATGGCCAGCAATGTTCGTCGCGACCGCCGGCTCCATTGCCTATCGCGCCTATCTTGGCGGGCAGGGCACGAGTGTGGGCATCATGAGCATCCTGATCACGGCCGTCGCTGGGCTGGCTTGGCACCATGTCGTCGCGGTCCGCTCGCGTACCATGCTCGACATACTCGGCCTCGGCGTGACGGTCGCGCTTGCCGGGCTGATCACGCTTGTGGTCATTCCCCAGCAGGTCCTCGCAGGCTTCCTTCAGCAGAGCACGCTCCCGTCCGTGGTGTTCCGGTTCATCGGCACCTTCATCATCGGCGTGTTGCTCGATCGGCAGCAGCGGCGTCGCGATCTCACCATGTCCAACATGATCTACCGGGCCATGGTTCGCGAGCTGCCGGATTGCCTCAACGTGAAGGACGCCGCCGGCCGCTTCGTCGTTGCAAACCCGGCCACCGCCGAAATGATGCGCGCCGCCTCGGCCGACGACCTTATCGGCAAGACGGATTTCGATTTCTATCCGAAGGATGTGGCCGAGCGCTTCAGGCAGGATGAAATAGGCCCACTGGAAACAGGGCAGACACTTCGCATCGACCAGTCCGCGCTTTTCCCGGACGGCAGCCAGGGCTGGCTCTACACCTTGAAGGCGCCCTTTCGCGACGAGACCGGCAAGGTCGTCGGCGTTATCACCTACAACCGCGACATCACCGAGCAAAAGAAAAACGCGCAGCTCAAGAACGACTTCATCTCGACCGTCAGCCACGAACTGCGCACGCCGTTGACATCCATCCGCGGCTCGCTCGGGCTGATCGCGGCAGGCGTCGCGGGCGAATTGCCGCCCAAGGCCGCCAATCTCGTCAACATCGCCCACAACAACAGCGAGCGGCTGGTCCTTCTCATCAACGACATCCTCGACATGGAGAAGATCGAATCGGGCGTCATCAGCTTCAAGATCAAGCAGCTGCCCCTGCGTCCGGTCCTGGAGCAGGCCATCGCCGCCAGTTCCAATTACATGGCCGAGAGCAGGATACGCATCGTCCTGGTCGACGATGCGCCGCGCGCGGAGGCCAATATCGACCCTGACCGCCTGCACCAGGTGATGGCGAACCTCCTGTCCAATGCGATCAAGTTTTCCGATCACGGCGGCACCGTGATGGTGAAGCTGCAGCGCCGCGATCGCGACATGCTGCGCGTCTCCGTGATCGATCAGGGCGCCGGCATTCCCGAAGCGTTCCGCAGCCGCATATTCGGCAAGTTCGAGCAGGCGGACGCGTCCAGCACCCGCAGGAAGGGAGGCACGGGTCTCGGCTTGAGCATCGTCAAGACCATCGTCGAAAAGCTGGGCGGCGCTGTTTCCTTCGAAACGGAGGAAGGCAAGGGAACGTCGTTTCACGTCGACCTTGCCGAAGCGCAGAGGCAAGAGGCGAAACCGGTCCTTGTCGAGCGCCGGTCGAAGAAGCGCGATCGCCGCCTGCGTGTCCTGATTTGCGAGGACGAGCCCGATGTCGCCGCGGTGATCGCAGCGCTTCTCGACGCGGAAGGCTTTTCCAGCGACGTCGCCCCCGACATCGGCACCGCCAAGGCTCTCCTCGGCTCCCGCGATTACGTGGCGCTGACGCTCGACATCAAGCTGGCGGGGGCATCCGGCATCAAGCTCTTCCATGACATCAGGGCGTCGGAGGTCAATTCCGACATTTCGGTCATCGTCATCTCCGCCGTCGCCGATGAGGCCAGGCGTTCGCTGAACGGCACTGCGGTCGGCATCGTCGACTGGCTGGAAAAGCCCGTGGATCCGAAGCGTCTTCACGCCGCCTTGGCCAAGATCGTCGGCCGCAGGGTCGAGCCGAAGCCGCGGATCCTGCATGTCGAGGACGACGAGGGCGTGCTTGCGGTGATGTCGGAGGGACTGGGTTCGGGTGTCTCGATCACCTCGGCGAAAACGCTGAAGGACGCACAGCAGGCGATCGCGAACCATCGCTTCGATCTGGTCATCCTGGATATCGCGCTCCCCGACGGATCGGGGTTGGACCTGCTTGCCGATCTGCCGCTCGAAACAGGGGTCATCGTGTTTTCGGCGGCGGAGCTGGACGACAAGCTGGGCGATCGGGTCCAGGCGGTCATGACCAAGACCAAGGCGTCGGAGATCGACGTCGCAAAGCTGGTCAGGAACATGTTGGCTTCGGCCCGCGACGGCGCGGGAGCCACCGCGCAAGCTAAGGAGTGACCCTTATGCCGGCAAGGATCCTTTATGTCGACGACGAGGACGACATCCGCGAAATCGCTCAGATGTCGCTGGAACTCGAGCCGGAATTCGAGGTGCGGTCCTGCGCTTCGGGCGCCGAGGCGCTGGTTGAAGCGGCGGCATGGCAACCCGACCTCATCCTGCTCGACGTGATGATGCCGGACATGGACGGGCCGGAGACGCTGAAGCGCCTGGCTGAATCGCAGCCGACGGCGACCATACCCGTGGTGTTCATCACGGCGCGCACCCAGACGCACGAGGTCGAGCGCTATCTCGCCATGGGAGCGGCGGGCGTTATCGCCAAACCCTTCGACCCGCTGGCGCTTGCCAGCGAAGTGAAGAGGCTGCTTGCGTCGCGCGCCGGTGGCCCGGCGGCCTAAAGCATGTCTGCCGAAAGTGGGAACCGGTTTCGGGACAAAGACATGCGTAGGATCAAGAAGCCTAAAGCGCAGGGAGCGAACCTGAAAGATCGCGACGCGCTTTGGCCGCGAGAGCGCCTACAGTGTCGGCAAGCCACACCCTAGTGTTTACACCTCCTATACCATGGGCCGATATTCATCTACTGATTGCATCGAAATGCGGCCGCTGCGAATCGGCTTTGTCTATGATTTGCGCGGTCTCATCCGCATGGACCGCGTTGGCGGATGTCGGTTCATGGGTTGGTTACTCCGGGGGGCAACGAGGTGTAAACCGGAGTAGGACTGGTGGATGGAGCGAAGGCTAGAGTTCTGATCTGCGACGATGATCCCTTGTTGCTCGAGCTGATGGAATTCAGGCTGAGGGCGAAGGGATACGACGTCGTCAAGGCTGTCGACGGGGCGGAGGCGCTCGACAAGGTACAGCGGGACGCCCCCGATGTCGTCGTGCTCGACGCGATGATGCCGAAGGCCGACGGCCTGGAGGTGCTGGCGCGCATCAAGGGCGACCCAGCCTTGTCTGACACGCCGGTGGTCATGCTGACGGCCCGCAAGAGCCAAAAGGACATTGTCTCGGCCCTGGACAAGGGCGCCGACGACTATCTGGTGAAGCCGTTCATCCCCGAGGAGCTTTTGGCCCGGCTGGCGCGTCTCATCGCGCGCAAGAGCGGGAAGCGCTGATGCGGCGCGGCCGGCGCTTGAGCTTTGCCGCATGCCTGATCCTGGCCGTTGCCGCCGCTCCGGCCGCGTCGTTGGCGCAGACGGTGGACGAGCTCTACGCTTCGGCCGTCAAGGCGAGGCAAGCGCAGCATTTCGACGAGGCTGCCGACCTGCTCAGGCGCGCGCTGGCGCTCAAGCCCGACAATGCCGACGCGCTGGTCCAGCTTGGCTTCGCCGAGCTCGGCCGCAACAACCTTCCAGCGGCGCGCGACGCCTTTTCCAGGGCGCTTTCCATTGCCCCGACTTATCGGGATGCTTCCTTCGGCGTGGCCGAGGTCGAGTTCCGGTCCGGCAACATGGACGCCGCCCTGCCGCTGGCCGAGCAGGTCGCCGAGGTCGATCCGGCCAATGCCGATGCCGCAAAGCTGGTCGACAACATCCGCAAGGCGAAACGGGCGGCTGCCAGCAAGCCGAAACCGGCTGTTACGGCCCAGGCGGTGATGAAGAAACCGCATCGCCGGCCCGATCCCGTCCCCGGCTTGATGGAAGAGGGCAGGCGCCTGCGCCAGGCAGGCAGGCTGCCCGAGGCGGAAAAGGTCTATCGCCGCGCCCTCAGGC
>NZ_RZTO01001029.1:0-1883 GCF_003997225.1 Mesorhizobium sp. M2C.T.Ca.TU.002.02.1.1 | reverse complement strand
GGGTTGACGTCGGGCGCGTCGCCGTTTTGCGGCGCGAAGGAACGGCTGGTGGCCGCGGTCTGCACCATGACGACGATGGCGATCAGCAGCGCGAGCGGGACGAGAGCCCGCGCGTCCTCGAAGCTGACCAGCGGCAATCCGGGCGTCGGAAACCCGTTCGGCAAGGCGCCGAGCACCTCGACGCCGCGATTCTTAAGGCCCAGCGTGGTGACGGCAAGCGTTGCCAGCACCATGCCGATCAGCGCCGCGGGTATGCGCGCGCTGACGCGCTCGGCGACAAGGATAATCGCGAAGACGCCTAGACCGAGCGCCAGGCTCCAGAGGTTGGTGAGATGGATGTTAGCGGCGATCTCGCCGACGCGCCGCAGGGTTTCGCCGCTTTGCGACGGCAGGCCGAGCAATCCAGGCAGCTGCGAGACCATGATGTGAACCGAAATGCCGGCGAGGAAGCCGGTCGTGACTGGCACGGACAGGAGATCGGCAATCCAGCCGAGGCGGAAAATGCCGCTGAGCGCCACCAGCAGCCCCACCATCAGCGCCAGCATGGCCGCCAGCGCCAGATAATGCGGCGAGCCGGAGGTGGCGATCAGCGCCAGCCCGCCGACGAACAAGGGCGTGATCGTCGAATCCGCCCCCGCCGACAGCTGGCGGTTGGCGCCGAGCAGCGCGAAGGCGACGGAGCCGGCGACGAAGGTGAAGAAGCCGATCTCCGGCGCGAAACCGCCAAGGCGCGCCGTCGCCATCTGCTCGGGAATGGCGATCGCGGCCAGCGTAACGCCTGCCGCCAGATCGCCGTTGAGGTCCTTGACTCTCCAGCCACTCAAGGCCCGCAAGGGTGGCCACAGGGCCAGGTTCACAGCACTTGCGGTTTTTGCCCGATCCATGACCGACCTTGCCGCATGGCGGCGAAAACGACCGTGGCCATATCGTCGCAATCAGCGGTATCCATTTGAAATTACCATCGAAATTGTCTCTGGAAAAGTCTGGCCGACGTTGGAGTTTCGGCGAGGCTTCCTATATAAGCAGGCAGTGATTCCCGACTGGATTGTGACCTGATTTGACCGACCAGAAGACACCGCGCGGGCCGGATGGCGGCCCCACCGGCATCGAGCCGATTTCGATCATCGAGGAGATGCAGCGCTCCTATCTCGATTACGCCATGAGCGTGATCGTCAGTCGCGCGCTGCCCGACGTGCGCGACGGCCTGAAGCCCGTGCACCGCCGCATTCTCTACGCCATGCAGGAAGGCGGTTACCACTGGAACCGCAAGCATGTGAAATCGTCGCGCATCGTCGGCGATGTGATGGGTAAATACCATCCGCACGGCGACGCCTCGATCTATGACGCCCTAGTGCGCATGGCGCAGGACTGGTCCCTGCGCGTGCCGCTGATCGACGGGCAGGGCAATTTCGGCTCGATCGACGCCGACCCGCCCGCGGCCATGCGCTACACCGAGTCGCGGCTGACCAAGGTGGCGCACGAGCTTCTGGAGGATATCGACAAGGAAACGGTCGATTTTCAGGACAATTACGACGGCGCCGAACAAGAACCGAAGGTATTGCCGGCGCGCTTCCCCAACCTTCTGGTCAATGGTTCGGGTGGCATCGCCGTCGGCATGGCCACCAACATCCCGCCGCACAACCTCGCCGAAGTGTGCAACGGAGCGATGGCGATCATCGACAATCCGGCCATCGACCTGCCGGCGCTGATGGAGATCGTGCCCGGCCCGGATTTCCCGACCGGCGGTATCGTGCTAGGGCGCTCCGGCATCTACAGCGCCTATTCCACCGGCCGTGGTTCGATCGTCATGCGCGGCCGCGTCGAGATCGAAAGGCGCGGCAACGACCGCGAATCCATCGTCGTCACCGAGATCCCCTATCAGG
>NZ_RZTO01001028.1:0-1885 GCF_003997225.1 Mesorhizobium sp. M2C.T.Ca.TU.002.02.1.1 | reverse complement strand
GTCGTGGCCTATGACGCTGCCACGGCTGAGGTCAACGCGTTCAAGAACGGGACCATACACGCCCTTATCGCCCAGAACCCCAAGCAGGAAGGCGAGGTGGCGATGGAGGCCGCGGCCAAGCTGATCGGCGGCGGATCGCTCGACAAGACGACGCTGACCGAGATCGTCACGATCAAGGCCGGCGACACGGCCGCCGCGGAGAAATACGAATACAAGGGCGATTGCGAATGATCTGAAACGGCCGCTCCGCCCGGTTCGGACGGCGACCTCCGCGATGATCGCGAGGGCTCGCCTCCGCGGCCGGGCGGGACCGGAAGCCGGTGGTGAAGCGGATCGGATCGCCTGGCTTTCCTCGACGGCCTCCCCAGCGGATGCGATCTGACCTCGACTATCCGCTTGGCAAGCGGTGCTGTGTCGGGCCAAACTGGCCAATCTGCATGCCTGCCTCAAGGAGACTTCGAAAATGACCGCCAGTGTTTTTTCCGGCTGCATGCCGGCGCTGATGACGCCCTGCACCGATGACCGCCTTCCCGACTTCGACGCTCTGGTGCGCAAGGGCCGCGAGTTGATCGCCGCCGGCATGTCGGCGGTCGTCTATTGCGGCTCCATGGGCGACTGGCCGCTCTTGACCGACGCGCAGCGCATGGAAGGCGTCGAGCGCCTGGTGAAGGCCGGCGTCCCGGTGAT
Source organism: Mesorhizobium sp. M2C.T.Ca.TU.002.02.1.1 (assembly GCF_003997225.1). Classification (NCBI taxonomy): domain Bacteria; kingdom Pseudomonadati; phylum Pseudomonadota; class Alphaproteobacteria; order Hyphomicrobiales; family Phyllobacteriaceae; genus Mesorhizobium; species Mesorhizobium sp. M2C.T.Ca.TU.002.02.1.1. The sequence continues at coordinate 1,198 of NZ_RZTO01001028.1, read as the reverse complement.
CGTCGGCACCGGCGCCGTCAACACGGCCAGCGCGGTGGCGCATGCCGCGCATGCGCAAAAGGTCGGCGCGCGCGGCCTGATGGTGATCCCGCGCGTCCTGTCGCGCGGGCCGTCGGTGACGGCGCAGCGCCATCATTTCAAGGCGATTCTTGCCGCCGCGCCCGACCTGCCGGCCGTCATTTACAACAGTCCCTATTACGGCTTTGCCACGCGCGCCGACCTCTTCTTCGCGCTGCGCGCCGAGCATCCGAACCTTGTCGGCTTCAAGGAGTTTGGCGGCCCGGCGGATCTGCGCTACGCGGCGGAAAACATCACCAGCCGCGACGACGACGTTGCGCTGATGATCGGCGTCGACACCGCCGTCTTCCACGGCTTCGTCAATTGCGGAGCGTCCGGCGCCATCACCGGCATCGGCAATGTGCTGCCCAAGGAAGTGCTGCATCTGGTGGGCCTCAGCCAGGCGGCGGCGAAGGGCGATGCCGAGGCGCGCCGGCTGGCGCAGGAACTCGACGCGGCTTTGGCCGTGCTGTCCTCTTTCGACGAGGGTCCGGACCTCGTGCTCTATTTCAAGCACATGATGGTGCTGAAGGGGGCCCCCGAATACAGGCTGCACTTCAACGAGACGGACGCCTTGAGCGACAGCCAGCGCGGCTATGCCGAGCAGCAGCTCAAGCTGTTCGACAGCTGGTATGCGCAATGGTCGAGGCAGCCCGCAATGGCACGATACGCGGCCTGAGCTGACATCTCGGCCGGGCCCGCCGGCCGGTGAACAGGCCCGCGCTTACCGCGGGCCTGTTCACACATTCAGGTCAGGCGGCCTTGACCTTCAGTTCTTCCTCGCCGCGCACCATCCTGGTCACGCCGGCGAAGTCGAGCTTGCCGGAACCGAGCACCGGCACTTTCGGCACGATGCGCACTTCGGCCGGCACCATCAGGTCCATGGCGCCGTTCGCTTTGGCGAAGGCCAGGAAGTCGGCGCGGGTGGCGCCGGACGCTTCGGTGATGAGGATCAGCTTCTCGCCCTTGCGCGCGTCGGGCACCGTGGCGACGGCCGACAGCGAGCCTTTCCACAGTTCGCCGGCCAGCGCCTCGACCGCGGCAAGAGAGACCATCTCGCCGCCGATCTTGGCGAAGCGCTTGGCGCGGCCGCGGATCGAGATGAAGCCGGCGTCGTCGACCGCGACGACGTCGCCGGTGT
>NZ_RZTO01001027.1:0-1894 GCF_003997225.1 Mesorhizobium sp. M2C.T.Ca.TU.002.02.1.1 | reverse complement strand
GGCATATAGGGATCGCAAAGCGGACCGGAAAACAAGCAGAGGCGCCGGGGAAGAGCGCGCGGCGCCAATTGCACGGCGATCAGGGCTCGCCTATCACGGGAAAAATGTCTCTGCCCAGAAAATGACTCCGCTTACCGAAACCGTCCTCTTCGTCTTCAGCCTCGTGGCGCTCGGCTATCTGGCCGGGCTCACCTTCTATCTGAAGCCGGCGAGCGGGGAGGGCATTTCCGAATTCGCCGTCAACGTGGCGATGCCGCTGCTGTTGTTCCAGACCATGGTCAAATCGGATTTCCACGGCGTCACGCCGTGGTCGCTGTGGGGTGCCTATTTCGCGGCCGTGGCCATCACCTGGGCCGGGGGCCATCTGGTGATGACGCGCATCTTCGGGCGAGATGCCCGCGCGGGCATCGTCGGCGGCGTGTCGTCGGCCTATTCCAACGTCGTGCTGCTCGGCGCGCCCTTCATCCTCGGCATCTTCGGCGCCAGCGGCTTCGAGGTGCTGTCGCTGCTGGTCTCGGTGCACCTGCCGATCATGATGATGGCCTCGATCGTGCTGTTCGAGATGTTCGGGCGCGGCAGCGGCGAGGTGGTCCATCCGCTGCGTGTCGTCAAAAGCTTCCTCAGGCGCCTGTTCATCAATCCGCTGATCATCGGCATCCTGGCGGGGCTCGCCTGGCGCCTGACCGGCTTGCCGCTGCCCGACCTCGTCGAACGGCTGGTCGACACGCTCGCCGACACGGCCGGCCCGGTGGCGCTGTTCGCCATGGGGCTCAGCCTGCGCCGCTTCGGCATCTCCGGCAATATCCAGCCGGCGCTGGCGCTGTCGGGTCTGAAGCTGTTCCTGATGCCGGCGCTGGTGCTGGCTTTCGTGTGGCTGCTCGGCCTGCCGCCGCTGACGGCCAAGGTCGCGGTCGTGGTTGCTGCACTGCCTTCGGGCATCAATTCCTACCTGATCGCCGTCCAGTTCAACACCGGCCAGGCGCTGGCCTCGAACCAGATGACCCTTGCCACCGCCAGCGCGGTGGTGACCACGTCGTTCTGGCTGACGGTGGTGATCCACATCTTCGGGTAGAGGGGCCGAGCGCTCTCGCCTTTGCTGGCCCAACCCCTATATGCCATCTTGTGATTGCCTGCCCGCCTTTCCCTAGGTAAGAGCAATGCGCCGGCGTGCGGCTCTTGGGCACGCCTCAACGGATTTCCAGAAAAACGGCCCGATCAGCGCGCCGAACGGAGGCCAGACCATGCTTCAGAAAACCAGCCATTTCATGCGCCAGGCCAATCTCATCAATGGCGAATGGGTGCAGGCCGACAGCGGCCAGACCATCGACGTCAACAATCCGGCGACGGGCCTGAAGATCGGCACCGTGCCGAAGGCCGGCAAGGCCGAGACCCGCAGGGCCATCGAGGCCGCGGAGCAAGCCTTCAAGAGCTGGCGCAAGACCACCGCGCTGGAGCGCTCGAAGCTGCTGCGCAAGCTGCATGACGCCATCATGGACAATCAGGACGCACTCGCCGAACTGCTGACTATCGAGCAGGGCAAGTCGATGTTCGAATCCAAGGGCGAGGTTGGTTCGTCGGCTGCTTATATCCTCTGGTTCGCCGAGGAAGGCCGCCGTGTCTATGGCGACATCGTGCCGTCGCCGTGGGGCGACCGCCGCATCCTGGTGACCAAGGAGCCGGTCGGCGTCATCGCCGCCATCACGCCGTGGAACTTCCCGTCCTCGATGCTTGCCCGCAAGATCGGCCCGGCTTTGGCTGCCGGCTGCACCGCGGTGGTGAAGCCCGCCTCGCAGACGCCTTATTCGGGCCTCGCCTGGGGCGCGCTGGTCGAGGAAGTCGGCTTCCCGAAAGGTGTCGTCAATATCGTCACCGGTTCGGCCGGCGAGATCGGTGA
>NZ_RZTO01001026.1:0-1896 GCF_003997225.1 Mesorhizobium sp. M2C.T.Ca.TU.002.02.1.1 | reverse complement strand
CCTCTCCCCCGATCGACGGGGGAGAGGAAAGGCGCCCCTCGCGAGGAGGTTAGCGCTTCACGCACGAGGATCCCCCTCTGTCGCCTTTGGCGACATCTCCCCCTCGAGGGGGGAGATTAGCCAAAGGCTCGCGAGCCGGCTTACCATCTCGTGCTGGGCATAGGCGCGGCCGAAGCGGTTGGCGAGGAAGGCGTCCAGCGCAATGTCTTCCTGGCGCACGAAGCCCTTGGCCGGCAGCGAGCCGTCGGCCAGCATGTCGAGCACGGCGCAGATGCCGGAGGCGGTGGTGATCTGGATGGCGCTGCGCACGACGTTGCCGACGCGCTGCGAATAAATCTTGTTGGCGTAGGTCTCCTGCAACAGGCGACCGCTGCGGCGGCCCGAGACGGTGACGAAGACGATGACCACGTCCTGCAGCGTGGACGGCAGGGCGCTCTCGAAAATGTCCTTCAGCACGTCGCGGCGGTGGCGGAGCCCGAGGTCGTTGAGCAGCGCCTTCATGATCGCGGCGTGGCCGGGATAGCGGATGGTGCGGTAATTCAGCGTGCGCACCTTGCCCTTCAGCGTCTCCGCCAGAGTGCCGAGCCCGCCGGAGGTGTTGAAGGCCTCATAGGTGACGCCGTCCAGCGAGAACTCCTCGCGCTCCTCCAGCGGCGGCACCTCGATCAGCTCGCCCTCGACGATCGCCTCGCAGGGCTCGCAATATTCGTTGATGACGCCGTCGGTGCTCCAGGTCAGGTTGTAGTTCAGCGCGTTGGACGGATATTGCGGCAGCGCGCCGACGCGCATGCGCACGCTTTCCAGCGTGTCGAAACGGCTGGCGAGGTCGTTGGCGACGATCGAGATGAAGCCCGGTGCCAGGCCGCATTGCGGGATGAAGGCGTTTTTCGCCCCGCGCGCCAGTTCCTTGACGCGGCGGGTCGAGACCACGTCCTCGGTGAGGTCGAGATAGTGCACGCCGGTGGCGGCGGCCGCCTCGGCGATGCGCGTGGTGAGATGGAAGGGCGCGGCGCTCAGCACGGCGAACTTGCCGGCAAGGATCTTTTCCAGTTCGCCGGCGGCGGCGATGTCGAGCTCCTGCGTCGCGACGCCAGCCGGCAATTCGGCGGCGGCGAGCGGGGCGGCCGAGCGGTCGACGAGCGTGACGCGGTAGTCGCCCGTGGCGCTCAGCATTTCCGCGATGGTCGAGCCGATCTTGCCGGCGCCGACGACAACGATGTTCTTCATGATCAATTCCCCTGCAATCCTGATTTGGGCCAATTCGATTTGGCGGAAATCATCGCAGCTTGCCTGTCGAAAGGAAGCGTGGAATCTGGCAATATGAAGCTGAACTTTGAACGATCTGCCGAAAGGTTTCGTCGAAATGATCACTGAAGCCGAACAGGCCCTGCTCACCCTGCTGCGCGCCAACGCGCGGGCCTCGACGGCGGAACTGGCGCGCCAGCTCGGCGTCTCGCGCACGACGGTGCAGAGCCGGATCGAGCGGCTGGAGCAGCGCGGTATCATCGTCGGCTATGGGGTCAGGCTGTCGCCCGACTATGAGCAGGGACTCGTGAAGGCGCATGTGCTGCTCACCGTCACGCCGAAACTCGCCGACAAGGTGGTGCGCGCCCTGGAGGCGATGCCGCCGGTGCGTACCGTGCATTCCGTGAGCGGCAATTTCGACATGATCGTCATCGTCGACGCGCCGTCGATCCGCGATCTCGACGCGCTGCTCGACAAGATCGGCGCGATGGAGGGCGTGGAGCGGACGTCATCGTCGATCATTTTGTCGACGCGGGTGGATCGGTGAAACGGGTGAGATGTTGGCGCGAGGCCCCCCTCTCTGGCCTGCCGGCCATCTCCCCCTCATGGGGGGAGATCAGATGTCACGCCGCCTTTCGCTAATCGCCAGCG
>NZ_RZTO01001025.1:0-1897 GCF_003997225.1 Mesorhizobium sp. M2C.T.Ca.TU.002.02.1.1 | reverse complement strand
GTGCCGGCATCGTCGTCACCATCAAGGAATAATTGGACTGAAACGGATCTGTCGCGGGCGCGGGAGCTGCCCGCGCCGCGCCAGAACAAGGAATTGACGCATGAACGGACAGAATATCCGCATCCGCCTTAAGGCGTTTGACCACCGGGTGCTCGACGCCTCGACGCGCGAAATCGTGTCGACCGCCAAGCGCACCGGCGCCAACGTCCGCGGCCCCATTCCGCTGCCGACGCGGATCGAAAAATTCACGGTCAACCGGTCGCCCCACGTCGACAAGAAGAGCCGTGAGCAGTTCGAGATGCGCACGCACAAGCGGCTGCTCGACATTGTCGATCCGACCCCGCAGACGGTCGATGCTTTGATGAAGCTCGATCTGGCGGCCGGTGTCGACGTCGAGATCAAGCTCTAAGGGAATGAGAGCGCGGTAAGGGGCGCTGCCCCTGGCCCGGAACTCTAAAGGAATTGAACCGATGCGTTCAGGTGTGATTGCAAAGAAGGTGGGAATGACCCGCATCTACAACGATGCCGGGGAACACGTTCCCGTCACCGTTCTCCAGCTGGAGAACTGCCAGGTCGTGGCCCAGCGCACGCAGGAGAAGAACGGCTACACCGCCGTCCAGCTCGGCGTTGGCCTTGCCAAGGTGAAGAACACGTCGAAGGCGATGCGCGGCCATTTCGCCGCCGCCTCCGTCGAGCCGAAGGCCAAGCTCGCCGAGTTTCGCGTCTCCGCCGATAACATGATCGACGTCGGCGCGGAGCTGACCGTCGAGCATTTCGTCGCCGGCCAGAAGGTCGACGTCACCGGCACCTCGACCGGTAAGGGTTTCCAGGGCGTCATCAAGCGGCACCACATGGGCGGTGGCCGCGCCACGCACGGTAACTCGGTCTCGCACCGTACGCACGGTTCAACCGGTCAGCGCCAGGACCCCGGCAAGGTGTTCAAGGGCAAGAAGATGGCCGGCCACATGGGTGACACCCGCGTGACCACGCAGAATGTCGAGGTCGTGTCGACCGACGCCGACCGTGGCCTGATCCTGATCCGCGGCGCGGTTCCCGGCGTCAAGGGCGCCTGGATCCTGGTTCGCGATGCTGCCAAGGCGGCGCTGCCGGCCAATGCGCCGAAGCCTGCCGCGATCCGTGCCGCTGCCGCCAAGAACGAAGCCCCGGCCACTGAGGGAGCGGAATAATGGACCTCAAGATCACAACGCTCGGCGGCAAGGACGCAGGCAAGGTGAAACTCTCCGAGGAGATTTTCGGCCTTGACCCGCGCGAGGACATCCTGCAGCGCGTCGTGCGCTGGCAGCTCGCCAAGAAGCAACAGGGCACGCACAAGGCCAAGGGCCGCGCCGAGATCGCGCGCACCGGCGCCAAGATGTACAAGCAGAAGGGTACGGGCCGCGCCCGTCACCACTCGGCTCGCGCTCCGCAGTTCCGCGGCGGCGGCAAGGCGCACGGCCCGGTCGTGCGCAGCCACGAGCACGAGCTGCCGAAGAAGGTGCGCGCGCTGGGCCTGAAGCATGCTCTCTCGGCCAAGGCCAAAAGCGCTTCGCTCATCATCGTCGACGAGCTGAAGCTGGCCGAAGCCAAGACCAAGGCGCTGGCGGCGAACCTCGAGACGCTGGGGCTGACCAACGCCCTGGTGATCGGCGGCGCCGAGCTTGACCAGAACTTCAAGCTGGCCGCGACCAACATTCCCAACATCGACGTGCTGCCCATCCAGGGCATCAACGTCTACGACATTCTGCGCCGCGGCACGCTGGTCCTTTCGAAGGCCGCCGTCGAGGCTCTCGAGGAGCGCTTTAAATGACCGACCTCCGTCACTACGACGTGATCGTCTCGCCGGCGATCACCGAAAAGTCGACCATGGCTTCCGAGCAGAACCAGGTCGTCTTCAACG
>NZ_RZTO01001024.1:0-1901 GCF_003997225.1 Mesorhizobium sp. M2C.T.Ca.TU.002.02.1.1 | reverse complement strand
GGGTCTTTCCTCGGCGCAATGGCGCCTGCTCGTCCGCGTCGCCAAGGAGGCGGGCGCCGCGCAGGCGCGACTTGCCGAGCTCCTCGAAATCGAGCCGATCAGCGTCTCTCGCCTGGTCGACCGCATGGAGGAGGGCGGCTGGATCGAACGCCGCCAGGACGCGACCGACCGGCGCGTGCGCATGATCTTCCCGACCGAGAAGGCAAACGCGGCCTATGCCGACGTCAAGAGCCTGGCCGGCGAGGTCTATGAGGAATCGCTGACCGGCGTGTCGGCGGAAGAACGTCGCATCCTGATCCGGGTGCTGGACACCATCGTGCAGAATCTGACGGACGGTGAAACATCGTCGCTGGAGAAGATAAAGAATACGGAAGGCGCAGCAGCATGAACGCGGCAGCCAAGATAGAAGACGATAACGTCACCAAGCTTGCGCCGGCGCAGCCGGTCGCAGAAGCCCCGGCGCAGCCTGCGGCCGCTCCGGTCGCGGCGGCAGCTCCGCAGCCGCAACCTGCGCCGAAGAAGAAGCGCCGCCTCGGCCGCTTCCTGTTGATGGTTGCCCTGCCGCTGGCGCTGCTTGCCGGCGGCGCGTATGTCTGGGTGACGGGCGGCCGCTATCAGGAAACCGAGAACGCCAACCTGCAGCAGGCCAGGATTTCGGTCGCTTCCGACACGGCCGGCCGTATCGTCCAGGTCGGCATCGCCGACAACCAGCTGGTCAAGCAGGGCGACCTTCTCTTCGTCATCGATCCCGAGCCTTACAGGATCGCGCTCGCCCAGGCCGATGCGGCGGTCGCCGCGGCGCGCCTCAATGTGGAGCAGCTGCGCGCCGCCTACAGCCAGGCGATGGCGCAGGAGAAGTCCGCCTCGAGCGAGGTCGACTACGCGCAGTCGCAATATAACCGTGCCGCCGATCTCGCGCAGAAGGGCATCAACGCCAAGTCCTCGCTCGACCAGGCCCGCAACGACCTCGACAAGGCCAAGCAGCAGCTGGCCGTCGCGGAGCAGGGCATCGTCAGCGCCAAGGCAGCCCTCGGCGGCAATCCGGACATCGAGACCGACAAGCACCCGACCGTGATGGCGGCGCTCGCCGCGCGCGACAAGGCCGCCTACGACTTGGCGCAGACCACGGTCAGGGCGCCGGCGGACGGCATCATCTACCAGGCGGCCTCCTTCAAGGTGGGCCAGTATGTTTCGGTCGGCACGCCGCTCTTCGCGCTGGTCGAGACCGGCGACACCTGGATCGACGCCAATTTCAAGGAGACCCAGCTCACCAACATGAAGCCGGGCCAGAAGGCCGAGATCGTCGTCGACACTTATCCGGGCCGCACCTTCGAGGCGACCGTCAAGGCGATCGGCGCCGGCACCGGCGCGGAGTTCTCGCTGCTGCCTGCGCAAAACGCCACCGGCAACTGGGTCAAGGTCACGCAGCGCATTCCCGTGCGCCTGGAGTTGACCGATCCCGATGCCAAGATGGCGCTGCGCACCGGTATGAGCGCGACCGTCACCGTCGACACCGGCGTGGCGCGCGGCCTGCCGTCTATCTTCGGCCACGCCACGGCAGGGGAGCACGCGCAGTAACAAATACGCCCGCGAATTCGGGGGCGTAGCAGGGGATTGGTCTGATGGGAGGAGTGGGAAGGATAAGCGTTTAAGATCAACCGCTTGGCGGCGCGATCAAAACCGAAACCTTCGACACGGACCCATCGGTCCTCAGGTTTCCGGGCGGCAGGCATCCGCTCCAACAGAGACTTTCGGTCGATGTAACCCCCACATCGATAGTCGCGTCCCACCGCGATGAGGGTCTCTCAACGGAAGGCTTTGCCGCCCGGAAACCCAGTCTACACGTTTTTGTTACCTGCTGGAAGTTCAGCATCATGAGCACGCCCGAAACCTTCAAGGAC
>NZ_RZTO01001023.1:0-1907 GCF_003997225.1 Mesorhizobium sp. M2C.T.Ca.TU.002.02.1.1 | reverse complement strand
GCCGCGCGATCCTTCGACGACATATGCAGCGCACTCAAGGACATATGCGACCTGTTCGACCCGCTACAGTGCAGAAACTTCTTCAAAGCTGCCGGTTATGAGGCCAATTAAACGCGACATGCTTTAATCGAACCTTTCTGAGGTTCAGCTTGCAGGTTGATCGGTCTTCCTCTGATGCAATATTTTAAAATACGGCCGCACCCGGCTGGCGGGATTGGCAAAGGCACGGTTCTCGACTCGAGCGTTCATCCACCGATCGTAACCAAGCTCCACTACGAGGTAAACGCATGGTTCGGGGATGTGATTGTTGCGACGTTTCCCTGTTTCCTTGTCACTGAAGAGGCCCAGCGCGCGTTGGAGAATATGGGCTTTTCAGGCGCAACGTTCGCCGACGCAGAGGTGACGACCTCGGAAGAATTTCAGGAAGATCAACCCGGCGTGGTACTGCCGCGTTTCGTTTGGTTGAAAGTGCATGGAAAGGCGGGTCAGGACGACTTCGGGATCGCGGTGCCCTTCCGCCTCGTCATTTCGGAACGCGCTTTTGATCTGCTTGATTCGTTGGGTATTTTCGTTGCGATAGTCGAGCCTTACGACCGCGAGTAGATCGCAATTGGCGGTATCAGCGCACTCAATCCGTGAAAGCGACTCCGCTTGTTAAGGTCCGCTATTGTTTTAGATAGGCCGAATAAAAAAAGTGCACTGTCACCGTAATTCACTTGAAGTGTGGAGTTCTGAAGCCGCTATTCCTACTGCCGCTACCCATTTTTCCGGAACGACCGGGCAATTCGCTTGGCGATTGGCCCGAAAATGGCTTGGTCTTTCATGTTCCAGGTCAAGTCGAAACAGATGAAATTCTGATCATCGTGTTTCTGGCACATACCGTAAAAAATTACATTGCTATTCACACGTGTTCCAGAAATGACACCGAGATCACGTTTATCAAGCTTATAGTATATATGATAATCGTCATCGTCATTGATGAACATTGCTTCAATTTCGTCGTACGGATTTGCCGTGCTGTTCGGTTTGTACTGATCAAACTGGACGTCTGGGTAACTTTTCGGTTGAAAACGAGTTCCGTTGGCAGTTACATCCATGTGTTCGACCTTGCCGTCGGCAAAGAAGGAGGGAATCTGGATCTGGCTCCCGCCGGTCGTGGAAACGATCCATTTGATCGGCTCCCCGGCAGCGGCAGGCGGCGCCGACGCGACCAAAAGGCCAAGTGTAAAGACGAGTGCTTTCACGGCGTTGTCCCCCGGCGACATTCGCTAAACGACGTCGGCGCTGCTGAGGCAATCGACATCTTCATCGCCAGACATTAAGGCCATGCATCCATAGCGTGTGTGGTTTGCTGGTTCAATCTGGGGGAGGCTATCATGGCAAAAATAACAAAGCTGTTGGATATCGTCGGGCGGCTGTCGGATTTCGACGAAGAGGACACAATCTATGTGTCGGAGCCTTGGACGGAAGATTCCGATGCGATGGTCGCGACTGCACCGGACGATAGTATAGTGCCACCGAAGGCGGCGGCCGAAGCGGGTTTGACATACTTCATCGAAATATTCATCGCGATCGAATTTACCGAGGCCTGGGTCGCGTCCCAGGAGGAAAAACCCAGCCTGTCGGCCATTTGCCAACGGCTTATCGAATACGCCACCTATGACGCGTGAGAGGGAAAATGGCGACCGAGAAGCGTTATGAAGGAAAGCCGCTGCTTAGGCTACTAGAGCTATATGTTCTGAAGGCGATTGGAGAACTCTCTCGGGAGTCGGAAGAATTGCTGAACGCCATGGCTCCCAAGCTGCAGGCCATCTATGGCGGCGACGGACGATGGGAAGATGCTATCGCCAAGGCTCTTCACATGCCCGACACGATGCCGGATGCAATCGGCGATATGTGGAAGAAGA
>NZ_RZTO01001022.1:0-1908 GCF_003997225.1 Mesorhizobium sp. M2C.T.Ca.TU.002.02.1.1 | reverse complement strand
CGCGCATGGCGCGCAGGAAGCGGCCAAGTTCCTTGCGCCTGTCCGTCTCGGCGGTCCGTTCCAGCATGGTCGTGCCTCGAAAGGGGTAGCGCCGCTACCAGCAGCGACGCTCATCTTGTACCACCTTGCTACCAGCATAGATGAGGTGGCGCATCACACAACCGTGCCGGGCCGAGACGCGGCGCCAGGCAAAGGAGTCCGTCATGAACGCGCTGAAAAATATCAGGAATATCGATTACACCGTCCTCTTCGCCCGCGACATGAAGAAGATGCGCCGCTTCTACGAGGACGTGATGGGCTTCGCGATTCATTCCAGCCTGGGCGAGGGCTGGACCGCCTACCAGGTCGGCTCGTGCCTCCTGGCGCTTACTGAGCGCGGCGTGATGTTCAATGACGCGCCGACGCCGGCGCGCGCTCTCTCCGTGCAACTCGCCTTCCGTGTGACGCCAGGCCAGGTCGACCAATGCGCCGACACGTTGCGCGATAAGGGCGTGGCGATCGAAAGCGAACCGGCCGACCAGCCCTGGGGGCACCGCACGCTGTTCTTTCGCGATCCCGACGGCAATGTGCTGGAGATCTACGCCGATATCTAGCCTTGCGGCAGTTGAATCCCCTGCGCCGCCATGTGCCGTTTCCAGCGGTTGCGCAGCTCTCCCGGCCGGCAGCCGATGCGCTCGTCGAGAAAGGTAGCGGCCGATATCCGGTCGGTGCGGAAATGGCGGAAATCCTGGCGCAGCTCGCACCAGGCGGCGATGAGCCGCACCGTTTCGGCATAGCCGATCATGGTCGGCCAGATGACGCGTTCGCTTTCGTCGCCCTGTTCGTTGCGGTAGCGGATCCGGATCTTGTGGCCCTTGCGGATCGAGGCCCGCGCCTTCGCGATATCGAGCCCATCCGGCAGGCTCGCGCGGCTGAGCGGCGCGCCGACGGTTGGATTGCTGACGAAGGGGCGCAGCCGCTCGGGCACGACGGTGGCGATCTTGGCGATCAGGTCGCGCGCCGCGCCGGCCAGCACGGCATCGCCCTTGTCGGCCACCCACTGCGCGCCGAGCACCGCCGCCTCCAGCTCGTCCGGCGTCAGCATCAGCGGCGGCATATCGTAGTCGCGGTCGAGCACATAGCCGAGCCCGGCTTCGCCCCGGATCGGCACGCGCTGTCCGACGAGGTCGGCGATGTCGCGATAGACCGAGCGGCGCGAGGTTTCGAGTTCTTCGGCGATCCGGCTGGCGGTGATCGGCCGGCTCGAGCGCCGCAGGATCTGGATGATCTGGAACAGTCGGTCGGCGCGGCGCAAGGCATGTCTCCTGTTGCCACTATGCTGGCAGCAGGGTCGGTCCACAAGTCGGGCAGGGCGCCTGAACGGGCGCGGCCGACGAAGAAAGTTTTCGCGGCGAGCCAACGGAGAAGACTTGGATGAATTTCGTTTCGACCCGCATCATCACCGCCGACGTCAAGCGGCTCGTCGCCTTCTACGAGACGGCGACGGACATCAAGCTCACGCTCTACACCGAGGATTTCGCCGAGCTCGTCACGGAAGCGGGCACGCTCGCCATCGGCAGCACCCGCACGCTTCGGCTCTTCGGCGGCGATAATGTCGCGAGCCCGGCCGAGAACCGCACCGCCATCATCGAGTTCCGCGTCTCCGATGTCGACGAAGAATACCGCAGGCTGGGCGGTCTCATTGACGGCGCGCTGGTGCAGGCGCCGACGACAATGCCCTGGGGCAACCGCTCGCTGCTGTTTCGCGATCCCGACGGCAATCTGGTGAATTTCTTCACGCCGGTGACGGCGGAGGCGATTGCGAAGTTTGAAAGGTGAGAGGCATGGCCATCAATCTCCGAGGCCGTGTTCTGTCGCGCCCCCCTCTGTCCTGCCGGACATCTCCCCCACAAGGGGGGAGATTAGCGG
>NZ_RZTO01001021.1:0-1919 GCF_003997225.1 Mesorhizobium sp. M2C.T.Ca.TU.002.02.1.1 | reverse complement strand
CCCACCAGAAGATCGACTTGAAGTCCTCGACGCTCATGCCCTTGTTGATCTCGGCATATTGCGGGATCTGTTGGTAGCGCTGGAACTCCTCCTGCCATTCGGCGTCGTTAAGCGGCGGGATGACGCCGTGAATCGGCTGCCATTCCGTGATCGACAGCCCCGAGCCGGTCAGACGCGTGGAGCCGCCGACCAGCACCAGCGCAACCAGCACCAGCAGCACGACGTAGAGCCAGCCGCGCACCAAAGCGCGGTTGTGGAGGTCGCGGTCGCGTGCGGTATAGGGGGCTGTGGCGGTGATGGCAGCCATTTCGGTCTTCCGGCTGTTGAAACGCGCGATTGGTGGACCAAGGCCGCCCAACTGGCAAGACTGGACAGCGCGGCACGCCGTCGCGCCGGACCGCGACGGTTGCGCGCGCCCATCATTCGGCCTAATCGGGGCCGATCAACGAGATCGCGACATGCCCATTCGCCTGAAAAAGCTGATCGGAACCATATTGCTGGTGGCGCTGGTCGTCATCTACGCGCTGATTGCGTCGGCCGTCGCGGTCACCAGGCTCGCCGAATACGGGCCCACCGCGCATCTCCTGTTCTTCCTGCTCAGCGGCTTTCTCTGGGTTCTGCCGGCCATGGCCATCATCAAATGGCTGATCATCGAGCCGCGGCCCAAGGGTTGAGCCTCGCCGGCGCCGCCGGCTAGTTTAGATGGTGACAACCATCTTGCCGGCATTGGCGAGCGGCGTCGTGATGCCGGACAGCATCGTGCGGATGTGAGCGACGCTCTGGTAGCGGCCGTTGACGGAGATGCGCGGCAGTGCGTGCAGGAAGCCGGCATGCTCGGCGCGCAGCACGCCGTGCCGCGTGGTCACCGCCGAGGCATAATCCGCATCGCGGACGAAGCCCACCTCGCGGCAACCGACCGCGCTGGCGTAGCCGTAGGGGTAGGCGAAATGACGCGGTTCCTCGCCGAGCTTTTCCTTGAGGATGCGACGGACGTCGCCGATCTCATGGCGCGCATCGGCTTCGGACAGCCGCTTCAAGTTGCGATGGTTGACGGTGTGCGCGCCGATGGTCACCAGCGGATGGGCGGCCATGGTGCGAAGCTCATCCCAGTTCATCAAGGTGCATGGGCGGCCCGAGCCGAATTTGAACCCATTCAAACGGGCCAGTTCGCGCAGAGCGGCGCCCTGCTCTTGCTCGGGGACTTCCACGGTCAGCCAGGCGTTCAGCCGCGCGACGGCCTGGATCTTCCTGCCCGGCGTCGAGCAATCGATCAGCGTCGGCTTGCCCGCCGTCGTCAGCGTCAGGCGCGAACTGGTATCGACGATGTCCTCGATCACATCCCACCAGAGGTCGGCGGCGCCGTCGATCAAGCCGGGCGCGACGTAGATGGTGATCGGCGCCCGGTGCTTTTCCAGCACCGGCAACGCTTCCGTCATGTTGTCGCGATAGGCATCGTCAGCAGTGATCGTGGCGAACTGACCGTCCTTGCCGCCATTCCTGATGCGTTCGATCGCTTCATCAAGGGAAACAAAGGCATAACCCTGCCCCTTCATATCAGCGATCAGCCTGTCGAGGAAGGCGGGAGCGATGTTCAGATGGCGATTGACGCTGTTCGGCTTCTCCGGCATCGCGGTGACGCGATGCAACATCAGGATAGCGCCGATGCCGCCGACAAACGGCCGCGCCAAGGGCGCGAGACCGGAGTAGCGGGCAAGGTTCAACGCCAGTTTCCGGATTGCCTCGCCCCCGTCGATCATTCCTTCACCTTTTGCGCCTAGGCTCAAGCAAGCATGACATTCGCCTATGCGAACCCCCAAGTCGGAACCAATACGTCTTAAGGATTGAGGGATGGTTGACGCCGCCGCGTCATTTGACGGCAACCGGGTCGCGGCCAACGAGATTTCCGCGCGCTCCATGCG
>NZ_RZTO01001020.1:0-1920 GCF_003997225.1 Mesorhizobium sp. M2C.T.Ca.TU.002.02.1.1 | reverse complement strand
AGCCTGTCGAGACGCGCTTCCTCGCGGCCGGAACGGAACCCGGCCGGGTGCGGAAGAGCGTTTTTGCAGCCTGCATGACAAGCCTCATCGAGGAACCTGGCCTATGGTTTGACCGATCGTCGCGTCCGGCGCAAGTAGTTAGCGCAAACGCTGGCGATGAGCTGAAGGGCCCCTGAACCTCGTCATTCCAGGGCGGAGCAAGGAGCGTAGCGACGCGCGCAGACCCTGGAATCCATTCCGTTACCTGGACCGAACCCTGCAACGGTGCAGAATTTCTGGACCGCCGTGGTGCTTCCAAGTCACGGCATGGATCCTCGGGTCTGCGCGCGTCGCTTCGCTCCTTGCTCCGCCCGCGGATGGCGACCGCGATAGGCGTCTCGGCCAATCGCCGAGGCATGAGACCTGCCAACGCGCACATGGCTAACCGGTTAAAACTTCTGCGTCACGGAACCAGCGGGGCTGACCAAAGCGCCTCAGCCAATGCTCTCGCCACCGTCCACCACCAGCGCCTGTCCGGTCATGAAAGACGAACGGTCGGAGACGAGGAACAGGATGGCTTCGGCGATCTCCTCCGCGCTCGCCCAGCGCCCCATCGGGATCTTGGTGCGGACATAATTCTCGATCGCATCGCGTCCGCCCATCTGGGCGATGAACGGCGCGTTGAACGGCGTGTCGACCCAGCCCGGGCAGAGCGCGTTGATGCGTACATTGTGCTTTGCATAGTCGAGCGACATCTGCCGGGTCATCGCCACCACGGCGTGCTTGGAGGTGGCATAGGCGATCATCTCGCGGTCGTAGAAGACGCCGGAATTGGAGGCCGTGTTGAGGATGACGCCGCCGCCCTGAGCGATCATTGCCGGCATGACCGTCTTGGCCGCCAGGAACTGCGCCCGCACATTGATCCGCCACGAGGCGTCCATCCCGTCCGTTCCGACTTCCGTCAGCGTACCGCCCACCTGGATGCCGGCATGACTGTGCAGGATGTCGATCCGGCCATGCTTGCCAAGCGTTCCCTCTATGAGGCCCTCGACGGCCGTATCGTCGCCGACATCGGTGGCGACGGCCTCGGCGCGGCCGCCGGCTTCACGGATGCCGGAAGCGGTGGCTTCGCCGGCCGCCGGATCACGGTCGGCGATGACCACGATCGCCCCTTCCCGCGCCATGATCATGGCGCCGGCCCGTCCGATGCCCGATCCGGCGCCCGTGACAACGGCGATACGGTCCTTCAGGATCATGGATTGGTCTTTCAAGGCGATGGCTTCCGACGTCCGAGCTGCCATTGCGCGAGCAGCACGAGCAGGACCGACGCGCAGAGCACGATCGTTGCGATGGCGTTGATCTCCGGAGTCACGCCACGCCGGATCGAGGCGAAGACGTAGATCGGCAAGGTCGTCTGCGCGCCGGCGACGAAGAAGGCGATGATGAAATCATCGAAGGAGAAGGTGAAGGCGAGCAGGAAGCCGGCGATCACCGCCGGCATGACCTGCGGCAGCACGATCGATCGGAACGTCGTCAGCGGCGTGGCGTAGAGATCGCTCGAGGCCTCGACCAGATTGCGATCGAGGCTCGCGAGCCGCGTGCCGACGATCATGGTCACTAGCGCCATCGAGAACAGGCCGTGCGCGGCGATGATCGAGCCGTAGCCCAGCGAAAGCTTCGGCGGCTGATCGGTCGGCCACAGCGAAGCGAGGAATGGATTGACGACGCCGAAGAGCTGCACCAGCGCCACCAGCGTCGAGATGCCGATGACGACGCCGGGAACGACGATCGCGGCGCCCAGCAGCGCGTCGAAGAGCGCCCGCGTCCGCGCGCCGACGCGCTGCAGCCCGAGCGCCGCGGCCGTGCCGCAGAAGGCCGCGAGCAGCGCGCTGGTGGTGGCGATGAACAGGCTGTTCTTCAGCGCCTCGACCAGGAAGGGAT
>NZ_RZTO01000101.1:0-11445 GCF_003997225.1 Mesorhizobium sp. M2C.T.Ca.TU.002.02.1.1 | reverse complement strand
ACGCCATTGATGCAATAGCGCAGTCCGGTCGGCGGCGGGCCGTCCTCGAAGACATGGCCGAGATGGCTGCCGCAGCGCGCGCAGTGGCATTCGGTGCGGACCATGCCGTAGCTGCGGTCGACGGTGGTCTCGATCGAGCCCGCAACGGGATCGTTGAAGCTCGGCCAGCCGGTGCCGCTCTCGAACTTCAGCTTGGATTCGAACAGCGGCTGGTCACAGCCGACGCAATAAAAGGTGCCGGCGCGCTTTTCGTAGAGCAGGGCGCAGCTGCCGGGGCGCTCGGTGCCGTGGTTGCGCATGACGGCATATTGCTCCGGCGTCAGCCGGGCGCGCCACTCGGCATCGGTACGGGTGACGGGATAGGCGTGGGTGTCCATGAAATCTCCTCGGCCTTGGCGGCTCGTTGTTGCTTGCAACGGGTATTCGCCGAAACATAGGCGTTTGTTACAGGTGCCGCCAGCGGAAGCGAACTAATGCTTCCTCGACAGCTGCCTAGTCGCAGCCTCCAACCCGGCCAGCGTCAGCGGGAACATGCGGCCGCCGAAGATCTCGCCGATCATGGCGATCGAGTGCGTGTAGCGCCAGTTCTTCTCGGCTTCCGGGTTGAGCCAAATCGCGTTTGGCCATTGCTGCAACAGGCGCGTGAGCCATACGCTCCCGGCCTCCGGATTCCAATGCTCGACCGAGCCGCCGGGATGGGCAATCTCGTAAGGGCTCATCGAGGCGTCGCCGACGACAATCACCTTGTAGTCCGGTCCGTATTTGTGGATCAGGTCGAAGGTCGGGATCGTCTCGGCGAGCCGCCGCCGATTGTCCTTCCAGACGCGCTCGTAGAGGCAGTTGTGGAAGTAGAAATATTCGAGCTGGCGGAACTCGGCGCGCGCCGCGGAAAACAATTCCTCGACGCCGCGGATATGGTCGTCCATCGAGCCGCCGACATCGAAGAACATCAGCAGCTTCACGGCGTTGCGCCGCTCGGGCCTGGTCTTCACGTCGAGATAGCCGTGCTCGGCGGTGGCGTGGATGGTGCCGGGCAGGTCGAACTCCTCCTCGGCGCCTTCGCGCACCCAGCGGCGCAGCCGCTTCAGCGCCACCTTGATATTGCGGGTGCCGAGCTCGACGGTGTCGTCAAAGTTCCGGAATTCGCGCTTGTCCCAGACCTTCACCGCGCGGCGATGCCGGCTTTCATGCTGGCCGATGCGCACGCCCTCGGGGTTGTAGCCATAGGCGCCGAAGGGCGAGGTGCCGCCGGTGCCGATCCATTTCGAGCCGCCCTGATGGCGGCCCTTCTGCTCCTCCAGCCGCTGCTTCAACGTCTCCATCAGTCTGTCGAAGCCGCCCAGCGCCTCGACCAGCTTCTTTTCCTCCTCGGTCAGATGCTTTTCGGCCAAACGGCGCAGCCATTCTTCCGGGATGTTGGCGACATCGACGGCGTCGGGGCCGCCAAGCGCCTCGACGCCCTTGAAGATATGCGCAAAGACCTGATCGAAACGGTCGATATGGCGCTCGTCCTTCACCAGGGCCGAGCGCGCGAGGTAATAGAAGGCCTCGACGTCATAATCGACCAACCCGGCTTCCAGCCCTTCCAGCAGCGACAGATATTCCCTGAGCGAAACGGGAACCCGCGCGGCCTTCAGTTCGAGGAAGAAGGGGATGAACATCAGTTCTTATAGCAGATCGTATTCGATGAAGCCCGTGCGGCGCGCCACATGGTCATAGAGCCGGCGTGCGGTGGTGTTGGTTTCGTGCGTCATCCAATAGACGTTCTTGACGCCGATCTTGCCGGCCTCGTCCTGCACCGCTTTGATCAGCGCGGCGCCCACGCCCTTGCCGCGCACTTCGGGGTCCGCGAACAGGTCCTGCAGGTAGCAGTTGTTTTTCTCGGACCAGCCCGAGCGATGGTAGAGATAGTGGGTGAGGCCGACGGCCTTGCCGTCGAGCGTGGCGATGAAGCCCTTGGGCTCGAACTCGCCGTCCGTGAACAGCCGCTTCCAGGTGATCGCATAGACCTCTTCCGGAAGCTTCGTCTCGTAGAAGGTCAGATAGTCGGTCCACAGCCGGCGCCAGTCGGCGTGATCGGACTGCGCGAGCGGGCGGATGGTGATTTCGGACATTTTCTTCTCCAACATTTGGGCCGAAGCTGCGCTGAGGACGACTGGCCGGCAACGGTCCACGGACGGGAAAGCGCTATTGCTGCCGTCTGGCCATGAACGCGAGCCGCTCGAACAGGTGCACGTCCTGCTCGTTCTTCAGCAACGCGCCGTGCAGTTTCGGCAGCATGTTCTTTGGATCGCCGCGCAGATCCTCGGGCGCGATGTTGTCGGCGACCAAAAGGCGGATCCAGTCCAGCGCCTCGGAGGTCGAGGGCTTCTTCTTGAGGCCCGGCACCTCGCGGATCTCGTAGAACTGGGTGAGCGCCGCCCGCACCAAATTCTGCTTGATGCCGGGATAATGCACCTCGACGATGCGGTGCAGCGTGTCGATGTCGGGGAAGCGGATATAGTGGAAGAAGCAGCGGCGCAGGAAGGCGTCCGGCAGTTCCTTCTCATTGTTCGAGGTGATGATGACGATGGGCCGGAACTCCGCGCGGATCGTCTCGCCGGTCTCGTAGACGAAGAACTCCATCCGATCGAGCTCCTGCAGGAGGTCGTTGGGGAACTCGATGTCGGCCTTGTCGATCTCATCGATCAACAGCACGACTTTTCTGCCGGCAGCGAAGGCGTCCCATAGCTTGCCGCGCTTGATGTAGTTGGCGATGTCGTTGAAGCGCTCGTCGCCGAGCTGGCTGTCGCGCAGCCGCGAGACGGCGTCATATTCGTAGAGGCCCTGCTGCGCCTTGGTGGTCGACTTGACGTTCCATTCGATGAACTCGAGCCCGAGCGCCGACGCCACCTGGCGGGCAAGCTCGGTCTTGCCGGTGCCGGGCTCGCCCTTGACCAGCAAGGGCCGCTCCAGCGCGATCGCGGCGTTGACCGCAACCATCAAATCCTTGTCGGCGACATAGGCCGCGGTGCCTTCGAAACGCATTTTTTCTCCTGGCCGTTTTGCGGCGACCGTAAGGAGGCTGGACGGGCCGCGCAAGGGCGGCTGCCGAAGAGCCTCTGGTCGGGATGGTCTGCAAGGCGAATTACGCGCAAATGGTCGCTCGTTTCTCTGGCGCACGGCCAACCATCGGCCTATATTTGCTCCCGGCGGTCTGCGCTTCCCGGCAGGAGAAACTTATCCCCGGGGCCTTATCGATCCTTAGGGAGCTGTCCCTGGGAAGACCCGTGGGTTTTCTCACACGGCGCCCACCTACTTTGTAGGCACCCGGGATCGACCTCTCCACCGGTTGTGTGGATCGCCACTGATCGAAAAGGCCATATTTGGCGGATTTTGTCGTCGCGCCGCTTTGTGCGGTGCTCACGAACGAAAAGTTCGCTCCGCTCCTCCAAAACGTCGCTCCTAAAACTCCATCCAAATCTGACCTTTTCTAGCGTCGGCGCATGTCACCTTCCAAAGACCTGAAGAAACAGCTTCGCAAGGAAGCGCTGGCGCGACGCGATGCGCTGGACGAATTCTGGCGCGTGGAGATCGCGCTCGAAATGGCCGAGACCGCGAAGGAAAAAATCGACTTCGAGCCCGGCCGGGTCGTCTCCGGCTTCTGGCCGATGCGCTCGGAGGTCGATGTGCGGCCGCTGATGTTCGCGCTGCGCGAGAAGGGCGCAAGGCTCTGCCTGCCGGCGATCCTCGACAAGACCACGATCGTCTTCCGCGAGCTGGTGCGCGGCGCGCCGATGGTCGAGATGGGCTTCGGCACGGTCGGGCCGCATGAAGAGGCGGAGGTGCTCGACCCGACGCTGATGCTGGTGCCGCTCGCCGCCTTCGACGCCCGCGGCCACCGCATCGGCTATGGCGCCGGCTATTACGACCGCGCCATCGCCAGGCTGGCCGAAAAGGGCATCACACCCAGGCTGATCGGCATCGCCTTCGACTGCCAGGAAGTCGAGCGTGTGCCGGAAGAGAACCATGACGTCGTCATTCCGGAAATACTGACTGAGAGCGGGTTGCGCCGCTTCATGCCGGAATTGTAGAAAAGCGTTTGAAAAACGCATGATCTTTTGCGGAAAGTCATGCAGCTTTTGCTTGGCGGACTTTCGGCATAGGATCGTATGAGACTTCTCTTCCTCGGCGACATGGTTGGCAAAACGGGACGCACGGCAGTCTGGGAGCAGCTGCCGGGGCTGATTTCCGACTTCAAGCTCGATTTCGTCATCGTCAATGGCGAGAACGCCGCCGGCGGCTTCGGCATCACCGAGGAGATCTTCCGCGAGACGCTCGCGGCGGGCGCGGATGTCGTCACCACCGGCAACCATGTCTGGGATCAGCGCGACGCGCTGATCTTCGCGCCGCGCGAGGAGCGCTTCCTGCGGCCTTCGAATTTTCCCAAGGGCACGCCAGGGCGCGGCTCGGGCGTCTACATCGCCCGTAACGGCGCGCGTGTGCTGGTCGCCAACATCATGGGGCGGGTCCTCATGCACCCCGAGCTTGACGATCCGTTCCAGGCCGGCGAGCGCGAGCTTGCCGCCTGTCCGCTCGGCGAGCAGGCCGATGCGGCCATCGTCGATTTCCACGCCGAGGCGACCTCGGAGAAGATGTGCTTCGCGCATTTCGTCGACGGTCGCGCCAGCCTCGTGGTCGGCACGCACACGCATCAGCCGACCGCCGACCATCAGATCCTCAATGGCGGTACCGCCTATATTTCGGACGCCGGCATGTGCGGCGATTACGATTCCTCGCTCGGCATGGACAAGGAGGAGCCGCTCAACCGGTTCCTTTCCAAGGTGCCGAAGGGCCGTTTCGAAGCGGCGTCCGGACCCGCGACGCTCTGCGGCGTCGGCGTCGATATTTCCGACCGCACCGGGCTTGCCGAAAAAATCGCGCCGTTTCGTCGCGGGCCGCGGCTGGAAGAAACGGCGCCGTCCTTCTGGTCGTGACATTGATATGAGTGTGCAAAGTACCTAACTGGCGGCAACACTGCTCTAGATCGTAGAGGGGACGACCTCCATGCAGCTTGTCGAATTCCTGGCGCCGCACTTTCACTTTGTTTCCGATCCGACCGCGTGGGTCGCGCTTTTGACCCTGGTGGTGCTCGAGATCGTGCTCGGCATCGACAATCTGATCTTCATCTCGATCCTGACCAACAAACTGCCGGAAGCGCAGCGCGCCCGCGCCCGCCGGTTGGGCATCTCGGCGGCGCTGGTCATGCGCCTTATCCTGCTCGCCACGATCTCGATCATCGTGCAGCTGACGGCGCCGGTGTTCACCGCCTTCGGCCACGGCTTTTCCTGGCGCGACCTGATCCTGATCGCCGGCGGCCTGTTCCTGGTCTGGAAGGCGACCAAGGAAATCCATCATACGGTCGATCCGCAAGACCATCAGGACACGATGGTCGGCGGCACGTTGCAGTTGAGTCTTGCCGGCGCCATCTTCCAGATCCTTTTGCTCGACCTCGTCTTCTCGATCGATTCCATCATCACCGCCGTCGGCATGACCGACGAGATCGCCATCATGTATATCGCGGTGATCGTGGCGGTGAGCGTGATGATGCTGGCGGCGACGCCGCTCGCCAATTTCATCGCCAGGAATCCCACAATCGTCATGTTGGCGCTGGGCTTTCTGTTGATGATAGGCATGACGCTGATCGCCGATGGCATGGGCTATCACGTGCCCAAGGGCTACATCTACGCCGCCATGGGTTTTTCGGCGCTGGTCGAGGGCCTCAACATGCTGGCACGGAACCGCAAGAAGCAGGGGTCGGGCGGCGGGCACTAGGTCCGCCGGGGCGCCGCTATCCCGAAACGCCTTTCGGGTGACGGTCGCCGATCAGGCCGAGCGTCAGACCCTGTTCCAGCCAGGCCTTGGCGCCGGCCAGGACCAGCGAGAAGCCACCAGTCGAGTCGACCGCCTGCTGGACCTGCTCGTCGCCCGAGCCGGCGAAGCCGAAATTGCGGACTTCCAAGAAGGTCGCGTTGCCCGGCATCTCGGTGAAGGTCCAGACGACGGTGGTCGGCGGATCGCTCCAGCGCATGACGATCTTCTCGTTGGGCACGATCTCGCTGACCTCGACCCTGGTCGACACGCCATACATGCGCCACTCCCACTCGACTGGCTTGCCTTCATCCAGCCGGCCGCTGGAATGCGTGAACCAGAATTTCGTGGTGACCGCCGGATCGACGATCGCCTCAAAGACCTTGGCGACCGGCTGGCGGATCAGCATGGCTGTTTCGGCGGTGGGGACGTGCTTCAATTCCACAATATCCTCCTCGATTGTCAGGGCAGGTTGATCTGCCAGGAGACGCCGAAGCGGTCGTTCAGCCAGGCGAAGCGACGGCTGAAGCCGTAATTGCCGGTCGGCATCAGGAAGCCGCCGTCCTTGGAAAGAACGGAGACGATACGCTCCAGCTCCTCTTCGGACGAGCAGTCGACAAAGAAGGAGAAGGACGGCGTGAAGGTGAAGGCGTGGTGGACCGGACTGTTGTAGATCCTGACCTCGACGCCTCCGATCAAAGCGCGCGCCAGCTTGAGCGTTCCTTCCGTCCCGTCCTCGCCCGCGCCGTAGCGCGTGACGTCGAGGACACGGCTATCGGGAATGGTCTCGCAATAGAGGGTCATGGCTTCCTCGGCCTTTCCCTCGAACATCAGGAATGGCGTTGCTTTCGTCATCGGGCGACCTCCTGCTACTAGGTTATCGGGACTTGAATGCCGGACTCAGATGTTGGTCTCGTTGGCCGGCTCGCCACGCAGTTCGCTGCGATAGTAGCCGTCGCGCAGATTGATGCCGTATTCGAGATAGGCCTTCATGCAGGCGAGCATCTGCGACCAGCCTTCGCAGTTGAGGTAGGACTTCTTCAGGCCGACCTCGCCTTCGCGCCAGCCTTCCTCGGCGATGGTGACGAAGGTGCCGCCGTCGTCCAACGGCTCGAAATTCATCTCGATGCGGGTCTTGTAGGCCGGCTTGCCCTCGGCGTCCGTAGCGTCCCAGCGCAGCACGATGCGCTTGTCCTTCGTCACTTCGTCGACCTCGACCGGCACGGATTTCCACCAGGTGACCGTGGTGCCGGCGACAAGCGGAGCCGAAGCGCCGCCGATGGTGGTGAAATAACCGCTGAGCTTCGTGGGGTTGACGACCGCGTCGAAGACCTCGGCGACCGGTTTGCCGATGCGTCCGGAAATCCTGAAACCAAGGGACATATCCACAGCTCCTTCCTTGCTGCGCGAAACGATATGTTATAGAAATATAACATGTCAAGTCAAACTGCGGACGACCATGTTTTCAAGGCCTTGGCGCATCCGCGCCGGCGCGAATTGCTGGATCGCCTGAAGGATCAGCCGCAGACTACCGGCGCGCTGTGCGAGGCTTTCCCGGACATGGACCGCTGCACGGTGATGATGCACCTGAAAGTGCTGGAGGAGGCCGACCTGGTGGTGGCGAGGCGTGAGGGGCGCGAGCGCTGGAACCATCTCAACGCCTTGCCGATCAAGCAGATCCACGATCGCTGGATCAGCCAGTATGCCGGCCACGCGATCAGCATTCTCGATCGGCTGAAGTCCGATCTGGAGGGTTGAGCGGCCTCTTCGGCGCCGGACTGACGGGGCGGCTGGACGAATTGAGCCGATTTATCTATAAGCCGGCCATTCCGACAAAGAGCGCCGCGTGCCTTCGCAGGCATGCCCGGAACGTTCTAAAAGATTGAATTCGAGCATTTGCCGAAGACGCGGTGACGACACCTCGCTTCGAAATGCTCTAGCCGAACACGACAGGGGTGCCATGGCTGGCCATTCGCAGTTTAAGAACATCATGCACCGCAAGGGCCGTCAGGACGCGGTGCGGTCGAAAATGTTTTCCAAGCTGGCGCGCGAAATCACCGTCGCCGCCAAGACCGGGACGCCGGACCCGGCGATGAATCCGAGGCTGCGCCTTGCAGTGCAGAACGCCAAGGCCGTGTCGATGCCGAAGGACAATATCCAGCGCGCCATCAACAAGGCGTCGGCGGGCGACGGCGAGAACTACGAGGCGGTGCGCTACGAGGGCTACGGCCCGGGCGGCGTGGCGCTGATCGTCGAGGCGCTGACCGACAACCGCAACCGCTCCGCCTCCAATGTGCGCGCCGCCTTCACCAAGGCCGGCGGGGCGCTCGGCGAAACCGGCTCGGTGTCCTTCATGTGGAACCGTGTCGGCGAGATCTATTACCCGGCCTCGGCCGGCAGCGCCGACAAGGTGATGGAAGCTGCGATCGAGGCTGGCGCCGACGATGTGGAGTCCGACGAGGAAGGCCACACCATCTATTGCGGCTTTGAAAATCTCGGCGAAGTCTCGAAGTCGCTGGAAGCGGCGCTCGGCGAAGCGGAATCGGTCAAGCCGATCTGGCAGCCGCAGAACAACGTCCCGGTCGACGAAGAGCGGGCGCAGTCGCTGATGAAGCTGGTCGCCACGCTCGAGGACGATGACGACGTGCAGAGCGTCTACGCCAATTTCGAGGTCGACGACGAGACCATGGCCAAGCTCAGCGCGGCCTGACCGGCCACGCCATCCGATATGAGCGAAGCTCAATCCTGTATGAGCGAGAAGCCGCTGCCCGTCATCCGCATCACCTACTGCACGCAATGCCAGTGGCTGCTCAGAGCCGGCTGGATGGCGCAGGAACTGCTCTCGACCTTCGGTACCGATCTCGGCGAGGTGACGCTGGTGCCGGGCACCGGCGGCATCTTCACCATTTCCTGCAACGATCAGCTCATCTGGGAGCGCAAGCGTGACGGCGGTTTTCCGGACGCGGCGAAGTTGAAGCAGCTGGTCCGCGACGTCATCGATCCGGAGCGGGATCTGGGGCACGCCGACCGCAAGGGACACAAATCAAAAGATCCTGCATAGTCAGATGTCTTCGAAAGCAAAACGGTAAACATTGGTCTGCCATTGTTCGAATCCCAGCTTCAAATATAGCCTGTTTGCCGCCTCTCTGGATGGTCGCGAGGTAAGGTCGACCGTTCTGGCGCCGGCCGTCTTTGCCCGGGCGAGCGCTTCGCGGATCAAACCGGATGCGATTCCCCGTCCCCTGTGCCGGCCATCGACAACCACGTCTTCGACAATCGCGCGCGTCCCTGTCGGCGCTCGGAAAACGGCGAGTGTCAGCATCCCCAGAAGAGCTTGGCCGTCCTTAGCGATAAAAAGGGTTGTTGCCGGCGATTTGACGATGCTTTCCAGAGTCTCGTGACCGGGCTGGGCAGCGGACGACGACAGCTGGGGTATCAATGCAATTATGGACTGCGCCAATGACGGCGTCAGATGCGATACCGCCTCTATTTCGAAATCAGCCACTTCGTCGTCCTCCAGCAAGTGTCGTGGATGCAATCGATCATGGAGGCGGCCGGGCCTCCACGATCGCTGGAGGTTACTTCACAGCAATGCCATGATGAAGCAGGCCATCGCCACGATGGCGGTGACGGTGCGGACATGGTTCCACATCACCCATTGGCTCAGATGGTTCGCCCATACGGCGGCGCCGTCGGCGCTCTGCGGATCGACGGCGGCCAGCGCGTCGTTGAGCGGTACGTTGAAGACCATGGTCACGATCGGATTGCCGACGAAATAGATCACGGCACCGGCAAGCAGCCAGTATGAGCCCGACTGGCTCCAGCCGAAGAAAACGGCGGCAATCAACACCAGGCAGATCAGGCCGGTGCCGAACAGCGCGGTCATGAAGGTCGGCGTGATCACCGTGACGTTGATCGAATTCATTGCCGCGATGCCGCTTGGGACGGGCAACCGGGCAAGCGCCGCCATGACGAAGTTGGAAAAGGCGAAGAACACGCCGCCGACGACGCCCGAGCCGATCGCGGCAATGAAGGTGAGGGTGGGAAGAAGTTTCATCATCTCAGTTGCTCCAGGGGCCAGGATTAAAACATGATAAATCCTCACATTTGCAAAACGTGATAAACCCTCGTATTTTGTGAGTCAAGCCAGTTGTGGGAAAAATCGCCTGGAGAGAGCCATGGACGAGAAAGTCGCCGCGAAGGCCGATCAGGCCGCTATCGCTTCGCCGCGCCGGTCGCCGAGCCAGCAGCGCAGCCGCGAGCGGGTCGAGCGCATGCTCGCGGCCGCTTCGGCCTTGATTGCCGAGCAGGGCAGCGATGCCATGCGCATGGGCGAGGTCGCGGAAAGGGCAGGGGTTTCGATCGGCTCGCTCTACCAGTTCTTTCCGGACAAGCGGGCGATCGTCTGGGCGCTGGCCGAGCGCTACACGGCCGAAAGCCAGGCGTGCATTTCCGCGGCGCTGAAGGATGTCGGCGACAGGGATGGCCTTAGACAGGCGTTCTCGGAACTGGTCGACATCTACTACCGGCTGTTCCTGGCCGAGCCGGTGATGCGCGACATCTGGTCGGGCACGCAGGCGGACAAGGCGCTGCGCGAACTGGAACTGGCCGACAGCCGCGCCAACGCCGAGTTTCTTGTCGCGGTGCTGAAACGGCTCAGGCCCGATGCCGATCCGGTCGAGCTGGAGACGACGGCATTTCTGGTGTGGCAGATGGGTGAAGCCGCCGTGCGACTGGCGATCTCGGTCGACCGCGACGAGGGCGACAGGCTGGTCGCGGCTTACAAGCGCATGGCGCTGAGGGAGTTGGTGGATGAGTAGGAACTCCTACCCTCCCCCTTGTGGGGAGGGTCGCTGCGCAGCAGCGGGGAGGGGGCAGCGCCCGAACCCCCACCCGGACCTTTCGGTCCGACCTCCCCACAAGGGGGAGGTAGGGGGCACCTACCAACAAAAAACCCGCCTCGAAGGCGGGTTTTTCAAACCTGTCGATATATCCAGCCTAGAGGCCGAAACCTTCGAAACGCTTCTTGAACTTCGACAGGCGGCCGCCGCGGTCGAGCAGGGTCTGCTGGCCGCCGGTCCAGGCCGGGTGCGTGGTCGGGTCGATGTCGAGGTTCATCGTGTCGCCTTCCTTGCCCCAGGTCGAACGGGTCAGGTACTCGGTGCCGTCGGTCATGACGACCTTGATGGTGTGGTAGTCGGGATGGATATCGGCCTTCATTGTCGTGTTTCCTGGCTGCCGGCGCTGGTGACGGGCCAAAGGCCTGCGTCGATGCGCCCCTTTTTAAAACTCGAAGCCGCAGCTAATGAAAAGCCACGGCTTCTAAAACGGTCGGCGAGCCTATACATCAGCCGGAATTGAATCACAAGGCCGCGGCGGGCGCATATTGAAACGCGGTCCCGGCAAGCGGCCAGAGGAAATGCTCATGGCGGAAATCGGTGCCAGTGCAGGCGAGCGCAGACGCTCGGTCCGGCCGCTCCGCAGCCTTTTTCCCTATATCACCCGCTACCGGAAGCTGGCGATAGGCGCCATCATCTCGCTGATCGTGGCGGCGGTGACGACGCTTGCCCTGCCGATGGCCGTGCGGCGCATGAT
>NZ_RZTO01001019.1:0-1922 GCF_003997225.1 Mesorhizobium sp. M2C.T.Ca.TU.002.02.1.1 | reverse complement strand
CAAGTGCGGCGGGAGCGAAGCAGATATGGCAAGGCGCGGCAAAACCGCGGCAAGGCAGGCCGTGAAAATGTGCGCGGCCGCTCTCGCGGCGTTCGGCGCCGCCACCTGGCCGGCATGCGCCGACTGGCGTGACGACATCGGTACATTCCGCATCGGCATCGTCGCCGAACCGGGCGGCGGCAACACCGTTCCGGGGCTCGCGCGCCTGACCGACGCCTATGCCAATGCGCTTGGCATGAAGGTCGAGTTCGTCGTTGCGCGCGGCTATGCGGCGCTGATCGAGGCACAGGCGAGCGGACGCGTGCAATACGCGGTCTATTCGGCGCTCGCCTACGCCACGGCTTCGGAGCGTTGCGGCTGCGTCGAACCTTTGGTGGCGCCGGTCGATGCCGACGGCGCGGTCGGCATCCGTTCCGTCCTGGTGACGCGCGACGGCAAGCTTCCGGACCTTGCCGCCATCGCGTCGCACCGGATCGCGATCGCGCCCGCCGACAACGTCGGCGGCGCGCTGCTGCCGCTGACGGCGCTTTCAGCCGAGGGCGTCAGGATCGCACGGGATTCACCCTTCCTGGCGCGCGCCGCTTCAGCCACCGCGGCCGAGACGATGCTGGCCGGCGGCGAAGCGGACGCCCTGTTCGGCTGGGAGCCGGCCGGCGCCGACGGCCAGCCCGGCCATTCCGACGGCACGTTCGCGCGGCTGGAGGCGGCTGGCATGCCTGAGGCGTCGCTTCGCGTGGTGTGGACCTCGGGCCTCTTGCGCTACGGGCCGCACGCGGTCCGCAGCGATCTCGACCCCGAGGCAAAGCGCCGGCTGACGGTCTTCCTGACCAATCTCAAGTCACAGACGCCCGATGTGTACGACCTGCTGGAGCGGGCGCATTCCGGCGGTTTTACGCCCGCCCTGCCGAAGGACTACGCGATGGCTCTGGCCATCGTGCGACTGACAGGCGGCAAGGAATAGCGCGTCAGCAGTCGCTGCAAGGAATCGTCGGGCTCCGGCGAGGCCTCAGATAGTAAGTCTCGCTCATGTTGATGTCGCTGAAGGTGGACAACAATCCAAGCGCCTTCTGATCCTTGTTGTTCTTGTCCCACATGATGACGGGCGTATAGCCAAGGTCGCTTTCCACCCGGATCAGGAAAGTGTTGCGGATATTAAGCGTTGCCGGAACGGTAACGGGATCGCCAACCTTGGCATCGGCGCTGTAGGTCGTGCCCACCAGCTTGCGCGACCACGCCACCGTCGCTTGAGGCGACGCCTGGTCCGATATCTGGATTGCGGTGATGATGATCGAGGGGGCCGAGCGGTTATAGGGCAGAAGCGTCGTGCCGCCGATCTTCATGATAGCGTCGAGGTTGGCCTTCACGACCGTCTGCTGTTGAGTTACGAGATCGGCCACCATGCTGCCGATGCGGCTGACCTTCTTGCTGGTCTCGATGGCCTGCGAGGCTTCCATCGTGATGAAATACATGATGAGCAGCACGGGCACGATAAATGCAAACTCGACCGCCGCGACCCCGCGCCGATCGCGGCCAAACCGCCTTGCTCGCGCCACGATGGCCGAAATCCCCCAATGTGCCCCCGCACGGTACATCCTGTCCTCCAAGCCGCCGCAGTCTCAGTCGTCCACTGGCCTCAGTTGTCGTCGAATGGTTCGTTTTGCCAGGTCACGGACGCGAAATGCAGCGTGGTGCCGTCAGTGAAATTCTGCATCTGTTTGGCCAGCAGATCCGTCATCACCGGCCATTTGTAGAACACCCGCAGCATGTTGATCGATTCGGCCAGCCCGGGCGAAACTGTGAAGGTCTTGTCACTTCCGCCTTGCGTCAGCACGATGTTGTTGCCGTCTATTCTGAAGCCCGCCGTTGCGGCGTCCGCGAAGCTCGAATATTCGCGCAGATCAACGAACAATCCCGGGCAGTCC
>NZ_RZTO01001018.1:0-1923 GCF_003997225.1 Mesorhizobium sp. M2C.T.Ca.TU.002.02.1.1 | reverse complement strand
CTGCCGACCGTCGATACGTCGCTCGAGGAGCTCAGCCGGCATGATTTCGCCCCGTTCAAGGCGTTGAACGAGTTGCCGATGGCGATGACCGCGCATGTCGTCTACAGCGCCGTCGATGCCGACAATCCGGCGACGACGTCCGCCAAGGTCGTCAACCAGGTGATCCGCGGCGAGATCGGCTTCGACGGGCTGTTGATGAGCGACGACACCTCGATGAAGGCACTTTCTGGGGATTTCCCGACAAAGGCGGCCTCGATCCTTGCGGCCGGCTGCGATCTCGTCCTTCACTGCAACGGCGTTTTCGAGGAGATGTCGGGGATCGCCTCGCGCACGACGGCGCTGTCGGGCAAGTCCTTGCAGCGCGCGGAGCGGGCGCTGACCTATATAAAGGATCGCGACGTCGCCGACGAAACGGCGATACGCGCGGAATTTGCCACCTATTTCGAAGCGGTGGCCTGAACCGAAGGGACGAAAGGCAAGTGGCGGAGACATTGGAAGGCAAGGCCGCGAAGGCCGCACCGATGGACCGTCTGTGGGCCCAGAACGACGATTCACGCCTGACAGGCGACCCGTCGCTGGTGGTCGACGTGGCCGGTTTCGAAGGTCCGCTCGATCTTCTCCTGCATCTTGCCCGTAACCAGAAGGTCGATCTGGCGCGCATTTCGATCCTGGCGCTTGCGGAGCAGTATCTGGCCTTCATCGTAAAGGTGCGGGCGCTGAGGCTCGAGCTTGCCGCCGATTATCTGGTGATGGCGGCATGGCTCGCCTTCCTGAAGTCGAAGCTCTTGATCCCGAAACAGCCGGGCGAGGAGGGTGAAAGCGGCGAGGAACTGGCGGCGGTGCTGCAATTCCGGCTGAAGCGGCTGGAAGCCATGCGCGACGCCGCGGCGCGGCTGGTCAACCGCAACCGTCTCGGCCGCGATGTCTTTGCGCGCGGCATGCCGGAAATGGTCATCATCGAGAAGCGCAACAGCTTTTCGGCTTCGCTCTACGATCTGCTCACCGCCTATGCGCAGCAGCGCCAGCGGCAGGCGATCAACAATGTGACGATCGCCCGGCGCGCCGTGTGGTCGCTGAAGGATGCGCGCGAGGTGCTGGCACGGCTGGTCGGCTCGGTCGGCGACTGGACGGCGCTCGACAGCTTCCTGATCGAATATCTGGCGGCGCCGGAAGAAAAACGCACGGCGATCGCCAGTTCCTTCGCGGCGACGCTCGAAATGGTGCGCGAGGGCAAATTGGAAGTGCGGCAGGAACAGGTGTTCGCGCCGATCTATCTGCGCGGCCGCGCGCAAGGGGTCAGGGCAGTCGAGGTGGTATCATGAGCGAACGCGCCAACGCTTCGGTCATCCCGTTCAAGGTCGAGGACGAACCGGAAGACGATATGGCCGAGCAGGGTTCCATCGAAAACCCCGCCGAGCGGCTGCAATTGTCCGAAGCCGTGCGCATGGCCGAGGCGATCATTTTCGCCAGCGCCGAGCCGGTCAGCGAAAGGCAGCTGGCCGCGCGCCTGCCCGAGGGCGTCAACATCGCCGCCGCGATGGCGGACCTGCAGGAAATCTATGCCAAGCGCGGCGTCAACCTGGTGAGGGTCGGCGATGCCTGGGCCTTCCGCACCGCGGGCGACCTGGCATTTTTGATGAGCCGGGACTCCGTCCAGCAGCGCAAGCTGTCGCGCGCGGCGCTCGAAGTGCTGGCGATCATCGCCTACCATCAGCCGGTTACGCGGGCCGAGATCGAAGACATCCGGGGCGTCGAAACGTCGAAAGGCACGCTCGACACGCTGCTCGAAACGGAATGGGTCAGGATGCGCGGCCGCCGTCGCACGCCCGGACGGCCGGTGACCTACGGCACGACCGACGCTTTCCTCGATCATTTCGCGCTGGAGGAAATCCGCGATCTGCCCGGCATGGAGGAGTTGAAGGG
>NZ_RZTO01001017.1:0-1926 GCF_003997225.1 Mesorhizobium sp. M2C.T.Ca.TU.002.02.1.1 | reverse complement strand
CGCGTAACCCCTGCGGGCCAGCGGTCATCAAATCGACCGCATCAAAGGCCGAATACATGACCGCTCCAGACTTGCGCCGTATCTGCTAATTGCCTCTTGCCTAAGAGGGGCCGTCCATACATGACGACGCCGAGAGGCTACCGCTCCTTCTCCACCGCCGGCAGATCCCGCGCAGCCTCATCAATCTCCGCCCATGGATCGCCCGACGTCTCGAGCAACCCCGGCAGTGAGGCGTAATTCAGATCCTCCGGGGCGTCGATCGCTTCGAGGTCGGTCCAGCTCACCGGGGTCGAGGCCGGCAGGTTGGTGCGGGCGCGCAGCGAATAGGGCGCGGCGGAGGTATGGCCGCGGGCGTTGCGGTGGAAGTCGATGAAGATACGCTTCTTGCGGTTTTCCTTGCCCATCGTCGTGGTGAAGGTGTCGGGCGCGCTTGCCGCCAGCAAAGTCGAAATCGCGCTCGATGCCTGGTGCAGTTTCTTCCAGTTCTGCTTGCGCGTCACCGGCACCGTGATGTGGATGCCCTTGCCGCCCGAGGTCTTGGCGAAGGGCACCAGCCCGAGGCTCTCCAGCCCGCCTTTGATGTGGACGGCGGCCTCCACCACCTCGCGCCATGAAATCCCCTCACCGGGGTCGAGGTCGAAGACGATCTGGTCGGGCTTGTCGAGTTTTGTCCGGTGCGTGCCCCAGGTGTGGAATTCGACGACGCCGAATTGCGCCAGCGCCAGATAGCCCTTGGCGTCCTCGACCGAGAGATAGGTCTTGGTCTCGCCCTCCGAATTGGTCGACTCGAACACCGCCACCGAAGGCGGCATGCCCGTGAAGGCGTGGCGCTGGAAGAAGCAGTCCTGCGGCCTGCCGGTCGGGCAGCGCACCAGCGATACCGGTCGGCCGATGATATGCGGCAGCATGAAATCGCCGACCAGCGCGTAATAGACGGCGATGTCGAGCTTGGTCGGCCCGGTCTTGCCGAACAGCCGCCGCTCCGGATTGGTCACCCAGATGGTGGCAAGGTCGGATTCGGCGATCAGCCGCTTGCGCTTGACCGCCACCGGCGTGGTCAGCCCGCCAACATCGCGCAGGCCGCGAAAGACGCCGTGGCGGATCGCGTTGTCGCCGGTGCGGTGCGAATGGCGGATGCGGGCCGACAGCAGCGGCTTCGCCCAATGCATCTCGCGCATGATCTCGCGCGGCACGCCTTCGGGCGGGCTGGCGCCGGCCGTCAGCCGCTCCAGCCGGGCGAGCAGATCCCGCGCCATGTCGCTGTCGAAGCCAGTGCCGACCTTGCCGCGATAGTGCAGCTCGCCATTCTCGAACTCGGCCATGCCGAGCGCCGCAAGCCCTTCCGCCTGGTCGGACACGGTATAGCCGGCGATGACGAAATCGTCCGTCTTTTGCGCCTTCACCTTGGTCCAGCTCTTGGTGCGGCCGCTCTGGTAGATGGCGTCGGCGCGCTTGGAGACGACTCCTTCCAGCCCGAGCTCCGAAGCCTGGTCGTACAGGCCTTGCCCGTCGCCCTCGACATGGTCGCTGTACTGGATGGCGGAATTCGCAGCCTGGCCAGCGAGCAGTTCGGCAAGCAGGGCCTTGCGCTTCTTGAGCGGCGCCTTGCGCAGGTCCCAGCCGTCAAGATGGAGCAGGTCGAAGGCGTAGAAATGCAGCTTCGAGCCGGCGCCTTCGGCCAGCGCATCCTGCAGCAGCGCGAAACGGGAGATGCCTTTATCGTCGAGAACCATGATCTCGCCGTCGATGATCGCCTGGCCGACCGGCAGCCGCGAAAAGGCCTGAGGGAGATCGCCATAGCGTTTCGTCCAGTCGATGCCGCCGCGGGTGATCAGCCGCACCTCGCCGTCCACCACATGCGCCATGGTGCGGTAGCCGTCGAATTTTATCTCGTGCAGCCAGAGTTCCGGCGTCTTCCGCGAGGGG
>NZ_RZTO01001016.1:0-1927 GCF_003997225.1 Mesorhizobium sp. M2C.T.Ca.TU.002.02.1.1 | reverse complement strand
CGCCTATGTAATGGCGCCGTTCCAGCCAGCGAACGCCCTCCTGACAGTTCTGGCAGGATGGTCAGCCGCTGCATCCTCCCGTAACGTTTGCGCACAGCGAGGGAGGAATCATGGGCAAGGGACGGGTCGAGGCATTCACCGATGGCGTCGTCGCCATCATCATCACCATCATGGTGCTGGAGCTGAAAGTGCCGCATGGCGAGGATTTTTCAGCGCTTCTGCCGCTGTGGCCGGTCTTCTTCTGCTATGTGCTCTCCTTCATCAATGTCGGCATCTACTGGAACAATCTGCACAACATGTTCCACACCGTGCAGCGCGTCGACGGACGTGTGCTCTGGGCCAACCTGAACCTTCTGTTCTGGCTGTCGTTGATGCCGGTGACCACCGCCTTCATGGGTGAAAATGAATTCGCTCCGGCGCCCGTGGCGGTTTACGGCATCGACCTCGCGCTTTGCGCCGTCGCCTATACCATCCTGGTCATCAAGCTGCGCCATCTGCACGGCGCCGACACGACCTTCGCCAGGGCCGTCGGCCACGACAAGAAGGGCAAGATCTCGCTGGCGCTCTATATCGTCGCCGTGCTGCTGAGCTTCGTCAACCAGTGGATCAGCGTGGCGATCTACGTGCTTGTAGCGGCCGTCTGGTTTGCACCCGACAAGCGCTTCGAGAGGCTGATCGAAAAATAGAACCTACTTGCGCATCGCCTTGAGCTTCTCGGCGGCCGAGGCGGCAAGGTCGGCATAGCGTTCCTCCAGCCGTTCGGCCGCCTTGATGATCGGGAAGTCGTGGCCGAACTTCTCCAGCGCCAGCCGCAGCTTCTCGGCGAAATCCGCCTGCTTCTCCAGCGCCGAGAACAGTGTCTTCACCTGCGCCTCGCTGATATCGGGATTGGCGAGCATCTTCGGCACCTCGCGGCCCATCTGGTCGCCATTGGCGGTCTGCTCTTTCAGGATTCCGATCCAATCGGTCAAATGCCGAGCTCCTTTTTTTCCGGACAGCATGCGCGGCAGGCGCAGCGATGGTCAACCCACTGCGGCCATCGCCGTCAACCCATTGGGGCTATCGCGGTCGCCTATCGGGACGAACCAGCCTTGCCTCGGTGGCGTCTGGCGTTAAGTTCGGCCCGACCCGAACAAGGATGGAAACCATGACCAGCGACGCCCAGATCCAGACCACCCTGCCCGCTTTCGCCTCCGGCAATGTCGCCGTCATCACCGGCGGCGCCAGCGGCATCGGCCTTGCCGCCGCGAAACGGTTCGCGGCAATGGGCATGAAGGTGGTGCTTGCCGACATCGGCGGCGTGCGCCTCGATCAGGCGAAGCAGGCCATCGCCGCGGTCGCCGGCGACGATGCCGTCCTTCCAATTCCCACCGACGTGTCCAAGGCCGAGGAGGTCGACCGGCTGGCGGAGCTCGCTCACGACGCCTTCGGCGCGGTGTCGGTGCTGATGAACAATGCCGGCGTCGGCAACAACCCGGGCAAGCCCTGGGAGAACCGCGACGCCTGGAAGCGGCTGCTCGACATCAATTTCTGGGGCGTCGTGCACGGGGTCGAGGCCTTCGCGCCGCGCATGCTCGCGGCGGACAAGCCCGGCCTGATCATCAACACCGGGTCCAAGCAAGGCATCACCACGCCGCCCGGCAATCTCGCCTACAACGTCTCCAAGGCCGGCGTGAAGACGTTTACCGAGGGGCTGGCGCACGCGCTGCGCAACGAGCCGGGAGCGAAGGTTTCGGCGCATCTTTTGATCCCCGGCTTCACCTATACCGGCCTGACCGAAGGCGCGACGCAAAAGCCCGCCGGCGCCTGGACCGGCGAGCAGGTGATCGACTTCATGCTGGCATCGCTGATCGACGACGATTTCTACATCCTGTGCCCCGACAATGAGGTGGCGCGGCCGACGGATGAAAAACGCATGGCGTGGGCG
>NZ_RZTO01001015.1:0-1931 GCF_003997225.1 Mesorhizobium sp. M2C.T.Ca.TU.002.02.1.1 | reverse complement strand
GGCTTTCCCCGCCGCGAGGAAGAACCGGCCCGGCTCCAGCCGGCGCAGCCGCGCGAGCCGAAGCTGCGCCAGGCCGCGCCCGAGATGCGCCGCCTCGCCAGCCAGGATCCGCAGCTCTACGCGCCGCGCCGCGGCCAGCTCGACGACCAAGGCCGGCTGACGCCGCAGGCCCGCACGGTTCAGGAAGACGACCAGCTGGAAATCCCGGCCTTCCTGCGCCGTCAGGCCAACTGACCGATACGGCGGACCGCCGATCGTCGATACAGCGCACCGCTGATCGTTAACGATATATAACGGTTGTTAACAGGCAGACGAGTTCTCGTCTGCCTGTTACTTTTATAAAAGCAATTAAAGTCAATGCTTTACGAGCCATTTCTGGTGTGTTTCCGTGGTTACACGGGGTAAGAAACCGTGATTTGGAGTCTCCAGGGCGGGCCATTATCTTCGCCTCGGACTAAAGTCGGTTTGCTGGGATTCGGGGAGTAGCCCTGCCTGCCGATCACACAGAGCCGCGTGCTCTTGCTTATTTTGCCGCATTCCGTGCGAGCGCCAGACATCACCTGGCTGCAAGATACCCAAGGCCGATGGAGCGGACGCAGGCATTTTGGGCGTATGGGGTTACTCTTGCACGACTATCAGACGACAGTGAAATCGCGCGCGACGCTGGCTGGCATCGGCGTCCATAGCGGCAAAACCGTCACCGTTCATTTCCTCCCGGCCGACGCCGATACGGGCATCGTCTTCCAGCTTTCGAATGGCGGCCAGATCCGCGAGCTCCGTGCCCTGGTCGCGGAAGTCGGCGCCACCGATCTTTGCACCATGCTTGGTGATCCGGCCGGCGAGCATATCGGCACGGTCGAGCATCTGATGGCGACGGTTTTCGGCCTCGGCATCGACAACCTCATCATCGAGATCGACGGTTCGGAAGTTCCGATACTCGACGGCAGCGCCATGGCTTTCGTCGAAGCCTTCGACCAGGCCGGCATCGAGACGCTGGCGGTGAAGCGTCGCTATATCCGCGTCGTCAAGCCGGTGCGCGTGGAAGCGGGCGCGTCCTGGGCGGAATTCCGCCCCTATGACGGCACGCGATTCGAGATCGAGATCGATTTCGAAAGCCCGGCGATCGGCCGCCAGCAATTCGCCTCGGACATCAATCCCGATATCTTCCGCCGCGACATCGCGCGGGCGAGGACCTTCGGCTTCATGAAGGATGTCGAACGGCTTTGGGCCGCTGGCTACGCGCTCGGCTCGTCGCTCGAAAACTCGCTGGTCATCGGCGACGACAATCGCGTCATCAATGTCGGCGGGCTGCGCTATCCCAATGAATTCGCCCGCCACAAGACGCTCGACGCGATGGGCGACCTGGCGCTGGCCGGCGCGCGCTTTATCGGCTGCTTCCGTTCCTATCGCGGCGGCCACCGGATGAACGCGTCTGCCTTGCGCCGGTTGCTTTCCGACCACACGGCCTTCGAGATCGTCGAGACGAGACGCCGCGAGCGCGGCCGCGTCGCCGAGATGATCGCTGTCAGCCGGCCGGTCTACGCACCTTGGGTGATCTGATTTTTAACCGTTTTCTGGCTTTGTAGAGCGGACTTGTGTTGCATGATTGCATCACGAGTCGCTGAAATTGTACAACCGCGGGCGTAGCGTCAGGCCGCCACAAAAATGTGCGATTGGCCGGACATAGCGTTGCCGGGCAAGGGGATAATGGTTTAAGGCTTCGGCCCGGACCGAAACGACGCCGAAGGGGCGGAATCCAAACATGTTTTTTTCGCGAGTTGGTCAATCGGTAGCGCCGCGTCGTGGTGTTTTGCTGGCGCTGTCGGTGGTTGCTCCCGCGCTCGTGCTGTCGGCCTGCATGTCCTCCGAGAAGGATGTCAACCTGGCGACCTATGTCGACCAGACCGAACCGGCCGACGTGCTCTACAACC
>NZ_RZTO01001014.1:0-1932 GCF_003997225.1 Mesorhizobium sp. M2C.T.Ca.TU.002.02.1.1 | reverse complement strand
TCTCGGTCCGATCGTCGTCCATCGCCGTTCCTCCTTGCGTGTCACAAGAACGCGGGACAGGGCGGAACGATCCGAACCGTTCACGAAGTGATCGCCGGCACAAATCCGGGCCTCCACCGCGCAGGTTTTGCGCGTAGGGTTACGGCCCGTAAATGGCCACCGGCTTGCCGAACATGCCGGGCTCGGGTTTCACGCCCAGCCCTGGCCGTTGCGGCACGGCGATGTGGCCTTGCTTGATGATCACCGGATGCTTCTGGTCGAAATGGCCCTTGATGTATTCCTGGGCGATCCAGGCGCCTTCCATACGGCGCGGCTCGACGGTTGCGGCCAGATGCACGCAGGCCGCCGCGATGATGTCGCCGCCCCAGGCATCGTCGCAACTATGCGGTAGCGAGCGGATGGCGCAGAGGTCGCGCACCGTCGTCATCTTGGTGAGGCCGCCAAGGCGCGTGACCTTGAAACCGAAGCCATCGGCGATGCCCGTCGAGATTGCCCTCAGCACCGCGTTCTGGTCCTCGGTGCTCTCGTCGAGATAGACCGGATGCGTCACGCGGCCCTTCAGCGTCGCGATCTCGTCCATGGTGTTGCAAGGTTGCTCGAAGACGAAGGGGATCGCCTGGCAGAGCCGGTCGAGATGGATCGCGGCGGCCACTGTCAGGCCCCGGTTGCCGTCGACCGCGATGCGCGCTCCGTAACCGACCGCTTCCCAGACCTTGTGGATGACGGCGACGTCGTCTTCGAGATTGCGCCCGCCGATCTTGACCTGCAGGCGCGGATAGCCGGCCTTCACCTTGTCTGCCGCGATCCTCGCCGTCTCGTCCGGCGGGCCGACGATCAGCGAATAATAGGCCGGCACCCGGTCGGTCAGCGCGCCGCCCAAAAGCGTCGAAACCGGCACGCCGAGCTTTTGACCAAGCAGGTCGAGGAACGCCATGTCGAAGGCGGCCTTGGCATAGCCGTGGCCGTTGAGGCGCTCGTCCATCTGCCTCGACAGCAGCCTGATCGAGGCGATCTCCGAACCGATCAGCCCGGGCGCGATCTCGGCGATCGCGGCGCGGGCGCCGAGCGCATGATGTGGCTGGTAGACCGGACCGATCGGGCAGGTCTCGCCCCAACCTGCGAGCCCGTCATCGGTGACGATCTCGACCAGTGTCGAGTCCAGCGCCTCCACATCGGCGCTGGCCATGCGGTAGACGCCATTCTTGACCGGCAATTGGGCCGAATAAACGTTGATCCGCTCGATGCGCATGCTCGGTTCCCCTCGAAGAATGCCTGTCAGCGGGGCCTCACGCAGCCCCGTCGGTCACATCCGCGCCCTTGCCGAGGTGGGATCGTAAGGCGAATCCGCGACGACCTCCGCGACCTTCCATTCGCCGAGGATCGCGACGTCGAGCTTGGTGCCGGGCTTGGAAAAACGCTCGGACACCAGCGCCAGCGCCACGTCGTGCCCGAGCGCGTAGCCATAGCCGCCGGAGGTGATGCGCCCGACCAGCTTGCCGTCGCTGTAGAGCCCTTCATTGGCTAAAGTGCTTGCGCCGTCGGTGTCGATCCTGAGCGTCACCGACCGGCGCTGGTCGTTGCGCTCCTTGTATTTCAGCACAGCCTCGCGTCCGACGAAGTCGCCCTTGTCGAGACGGATGAAGCGCTCCAGCCCGCTCTCCAGCGCGTTGATCTCCGGGTTCATGTCGCGATACATGGCGCGATAGGATTTCTCGAGCCTGAGCGATTCCAGCGCGTGCAGGCCGACCAGCCGCATGCCGTGCTTTTTGCCTTCCCTCAGGATCGCGTCGAGCAATTGCCGCTGGTAGGGCAGGGGGTGATAGAGTTCCCAGCCGAGCTCGCCCTCATAGTTGACGCGCAGCAGCCGCACGTCGCTGGCCAGAGCCACGCTACCGGTCTTGACGCCGAACCACGGAAAGCTTTCGTTGGAAA
>NZ_RZTO01001013.1:0-1933 GCF_003997225.1 Mesorhizobium sp. M2C.T.Ca.TU.002.02.1.1 | reverse complement strand
GTATTCTTATGTGCCGGGACTCACGGTGCAAAAGGCGGTCGCCATTGCCGGCGGTTTCACGCCGCGCGCCAATCAGGAGAGCGTCGACATCACCCGCGACATCAACGGCAAGGTGATGACCGGACGGGTGCTGACATCCGATCCGCTCCTGCCCGGCGACACCGTCTACGTCCGCGAACGCCTGTTCTGAAAATCAGTCGTGGCGGTGAATCTCAGGATCGTCCACTGCTTCCGCTCACCTGTCGGAGGAATCTTCCGGCACGTGCGCGACCTGACCGAGGCGCAGGTCGCCGCCGGCCATGCGGTGGGCATCGTCTGCGACTCGACGACCGGCGGCGACTACGAGGAGCGGCTGTTCGAGGCGATGAAGGACAGCCTCGCGCTCGGCATCCACCGCACGCCGATGCAGCGTCATGTCGGGCCGGGCGACCTCGCCTCGGCCTGGCGCACCTATCGAATCATCAAGGAATTGCGGCCGGACGTGCTGCATGGGCATGGCGCCAAGGGTGGCGCTTATGCCCGGCTGTTCGGCTCACTGTTGCGGGTTTCAAGGTCTCGCGTGGCCCGCCTTTATTCGCCGCATGGCGGCTCCCTCCACTATGACGAAACGACGGCGACGGGAAAGCTGTTCTTCGGCCTGGAGCGCTTCATGGCGCGCTTCACCGACTGCCTGCTGTTCGTTTCCGACTATGAGCGCAACACCTATCGCCGCAAGGTCGGCGAGCCGCCCATACCCAACACGCTTGTCTACAACGGCCTGCGCGCAGCCGAATTCGAACCGGTGACGACGGCGGCGAATGCCGCCGATTTTCTATACATCGGCATGATGCGCGACCTGAAAGGCCCGGATATCTTCATCGACGCCCTGGCCTTGGCCGGCAGCGCGTTGGGCCGTCCGTTGAGCGCCGTGATGGTCGGCGACGGTGACGACCTGCCGCGCTACCACGCGCAAGTGGAGCGACTCGGCCTGAAGAGCCATGTCCGATTCCT
Source organism: Mesorhizobium sp. M2C.T.Ca.TU.002.02.1.1 (assembly GCF_003997225.1). NCBI lineage: Bacteria > Pseudomonadati > Pseudomonadota > Alphaproteobacteria > Hyphomicrobiales > Phyllobacteriaceae > Mesorhizobium > Mesorhizobium sp. M2C.T.Ca.TU.002.02.1.1. The sequence goes on along the minus strand of NZ_RZTO01001013.1, from coordinate 943 downwards.
GCCGCCCATGCCGGCGAGACAAGCTTTCGCTCTGGCCGGGTTGATCGTTGTGCCGTCCCGGGCGGAGGCGATGCCCTATATCGTGCTCGAGGCTTTGGCCGCCGGCATGCCAATGATCGCGACCGCGGTCGGCGGCATTCCGGAAATCTTTGGCGACGGCTCCCCTGCCCTGATCCGGCCGGATCCCGCGCAGCTCGCAGGCAAGATGGAAACAGTGTTCGGCGACCGCGACACGTACCGCAAGGCGATGCCGCAGACGGACGAGCTCAAGGCCCGATTCGGAGCCGACGTGATGGCGGCCGAGATCGAGAAGGCCTATTTCGCGGCGCTGAACAAATAGCTGCAGCCGGCCCGACAGCTTCAAAACCACCGGTTGTTTCAAGTCTTTCTTAGCTCTCTTTTGCTATGCAGTTTCGCGAAGCTCGCGGACAGTTCCCATGAATGAGATCGACCCCGCGCGCCGCTTTTCCATGGATGCGGTGCGCAATTACGATGCTCCCGCCGATGGCGGAAAGCCCGGCGGCATCAACGATGTGGCGCGCCAGGTCGCCTCGCAATACCGGCGCGATACGATGTCGCCGATCATGGTCAGCGGCGTGCTGCGCATGGTCGAGTTCGCGGTGCTCTTCCTGTCGGGGCTCGGCGTCTATTTCTACTATGTCGGCTTCTTCAGCTATCTGGCCTGGCAATATCCGCTGGCGATCGCGGCGACGTCGTTCCTGGCCGTGGTGCTGCTCGACGTCACCGACAGCTACCAGATCGCGGCGCTGATGCGCCCGCTTGCCAATTTCGGGCGGGTGCTGCTTGTCTGGGCCGGCAGTTTCGCGCTGATGGCGCTCACCGCCTTCGCCATCAAGGCGTCGGAAGACTATTCGCGGCTGCTGTTCGGCACCTGGTTCGTGGTCGGTTTCGTGCTGATCTTCGGCCTGAGACTGGTGATGTC
>NZ_RZTO01001012.1:0-1935 GCF_003997225.1 Mesorhizobium sp. M2C.T.Ca.TU.002.02.1.1 | reverse complement strand
CTTTCAGGCTGCTCGGTTCCGGGCGTGATGCCCCAATAGTTGCGATAGATGTCCTGAAACAGGTGACCAATCGGATGCATGACTGTCTCTCCTTTGTATTGAATCGATCCAATCTATGATGCAAAAAATGGCTGCGGATCAGCCGCGCTTGCGCTCCACGAGGAAGCGCGGCTCGCGGCGCCAGGGACTCAACCTGCCGCGCCGCTTCTCGCTGACGATGACCGAGGCGATGCCCCAGTCGTTGCGGTAGATGTCCTCGAACAAACAGTTCACCGGATGCATGGCACCCTCCTATTGAAACTCGCTCCATCACAAAGCGTTTTGGATCGATTCAAATCATACCCCTCACTCACGCCATGTCAAGCGAAATTTGAATCGATCCAACAAAAATGTTAGATGACCGGCGACAATTCAGCGGTCATGTTCGTGGCGTGACCGGATTCGGAGGAACGACATGGCATCACTCCTCGAAGGCCAGGCGAGACCGATCAGGCTGGCCGACATCGCCAAGGCCGCCGGCGTCTCGCACGGCACGGCCTCGAATGTTTTCAGCCGGCCCGAGATCGTACGCGCCGAAGTGCGCGAGCGGGTCAAGGCGGTCGCGGAGCAGATGGGCTATGCCGGCCCGGACCCGAAAGGCCGGCTGCTGCGCGCCGGCAAGGTCAACGCCATCGGCGTCGCCACCACAGAGCCCCTCTCCTACTTCTTCGACGATCCCTTCGCCCGCGTGATGATGGCCGGCATTTCCGAAGCCTGCGACGCCACCGGCGCGGGCATCGCGCTGGTGTCCGCCGCCAATCAGGAAAAGCTCGCCTGGAACATCCAGAGCGCGCTCGTCGACGGTTTTGTGCTGTTCTGCATCGAAGGCGGCTCGCGCCTTGTCGACCTGACGCGCGAGCGCAAGCTGCCCTTCGTCGCACTGGAGCTCGGCTTCCAGGACGAGACCGTATCGGCGATCGGCGTCGACAATGTCGCCGGCGCGAGGCTCGCCGCGCGCCATCTCGCCGAACTCGGCCATCGCCGCTTCGCCGTCCTGTCGCTCGGCTTTGCCGACAATCGCACCGGCTTCGCGACGCCGGAAGTGGTGCGCGGCGCGGTCTACACCGGCACGCGCGATCGCCTTGCCGGCTATTTCGAGGAGCTTTCCCGCTTCGGCATCGATACGGCGAAAATCCCGGTCTACGAGACCGAGAACGAGGAAAAGAGCACCAGGGCCGGCCTCGAGGCGATCTTCGGCAGGAGCGAACCGCCGACCGCCATCCTGGCCATGTCGGACCGCATGGCCCTGATCGCCATCGACTGGCTGAGGGCAAGGGGGCTGGACGTCCCCGGCGATGTCTCCATCGTCGGCTTCGACGGCGTGCCGGACGGCGCGCTGTCCACGCCGCCGCTGACCACGATCGCCCAGCCGATCACCGAGATCGGCCGCCGCGCCGCGCGCATGATCCTCGACCATGACGGCGCCGTCCGGCGCGAGACGATGGGGGTCGATTTCGTCGTCAGAGGCTCGACCGGTCCAGCTCCGAAAGCCTGAGCAAGCTCAGGCGACCTACACGAAAGCCCGCCCGGCATCTTTCCTCGCACAGCAATCAGTAGCCGCCTGCCCTCGCCGGCAGCGGGTGCGCGCCGAACGGCGCGCGCGCAGGCTCCTCGCGCACCTGCTTGGCGCGGGACGGGCCGAGGCCGGCAAGCCATTCGAGGTAGAGCGCAAGCGCGAGCTGCATGGCGATGCCCGCCGCGATCAGCAGCGTGTCGTAGGCCAGGCCGCCCGGATTGATCAGTTTCAGCACCTGCGCCGCCATGGCTAGCAGCGTGCCCGCGATGAACACCGGCAGCGAGCGCTTGCCCAGGATCGCCAGGGGATTGTCGGGCCGGACGCGGAAGAAGTTGGAGACCGCCGGCAGCGCCACGATCAGATAGCTGACCGACAGGATG
>NZ_RZTO01001011.1:0-1938 GCF_003997225.1 Mesorhizobium sp. M2C.T.Ca.TU.002.02.1.1 | reverse complement strand
GGTTACACCATGGTCTATGTCACGCACGACCAGACCGAAGCGCTGACTTTCGCCGACCGCGTCGTGGTCATGTATGACGGCGAGATCGTCCAGATCGGCACGCCGGCCGAGCTCTTCGAGCGGCCGCGCCATACCTTCGTCGGCTATTTCATCGGCTCGCCGGGCATGAACGTGCTGCCGGTGTCGCTCGATGGCAGGACGGCGACGCTCGGCGCGCAACGCATCGAGCTTCCGGGCGTGCCCAAAGCCGAGGGCGGCGCCGTCGAGCTCGGCATCCGTCCCGAATATGTGCGGCTCGGCCGTGAAGGCATGGCGGTGCGGGTCAGCAAGGTCGAGGATGTCGGCCGCCACAAGGTCGTGCGCGCCAATCTGGAGGGCAGGGAAATTGCCGCGGTGATCGGCGAGGACGACGAAGTACCGGCCGATCCGAAGGTCCGCTTCGATCCGGCCGGTATCAACATCTATGCCGATTCCTGGCGCGTCGAGATGGGGGCGTAGATGGACAAGACCTGGAACAACAAGGCCTGGTTCCTCGTCCTGCCGGTGCTGGTGCTGGTGGCGTTCTCGGCCGTTATCCCGCTGATGACCGTCGTCAACTATTCGGTGCAGGACACGTTCGGCAACAACGTCTTCTTCTGGGCCGGCACCGAATGGTTCGAAGAGCTGCTCGCCTCCGACCGCTTCTGGGAAGCGATGGTGCGCAACCTGATCTTCTCCTTCATCATCCTGGCGATCGAGGTGCCGCTCGGCATCTTCATCGCGCTCAACATGCCGAAGAAGGGCTGGGGCGTGCCGGTCTGCCTGGTGCTGATGGCGCTGCCGCTGCTCATCCCGTGGAATGTCGTCGGCACGATCTGGCAGGTGTTCGGGCGCAACGACATCGGCCTGCTCGGCTATTACGTCAACGCGCTCGGCGTCGACTACAACTATGTCCAGGACCCGTTCGACGCCTGGGTCACCGTCATCGTCATGGATGTCTGGCACTGGACCAGCCTGGTCGTGCTGCTCTGCTATGCCGGGCTGGTCTCCATTCCAGACGCCTTCTACCAGGCGGCCAAGATCGACGGCGCCTCGCGCTGGGCGGTCTTCCGCTACATCCAGCTGCCGAAGATGCAGCGCGTGCTTCTGATCGCCGTGCTGTTGCGCTTCATGGATAGCTTCATGATCTATACCGAGCCCTTCGTCGTCACCGGCGGCGGCCCCGGCAATTCGACGACCTTCCTGTCGATCGACCTCGTAAAGACGGCGCTCGGCCAATTCGATCTCGGTCCGGCGGCGGCCATGTCGCTGGTCTACTTCCTGATCATCCTGTTGTTGTCGTGGGTATTCTACACCGTGATGACCAACTACGACGCGGAGCGCTGAGATGGCGGGCGCCAACGAGACGACGCGCGTGAGCGAAACGACGGTCACCGAGGTGGGCAGCACGCTGTCGCAGGACGAGGTGGCCAAGCTGATGCGCCGCCGCGGCGAGGAATCGCGCTGGTGGTGGATCGTGCCGACGCTCTACATCGTCGTGCTGCTCCTGCCGATCTACTGGCTCATCAATATGAGCTTCAAGACCAATGCGGAGATCGTGTCGTCGATGACGCTGTTCCCGCACAATCCGACATTGGCGAACTACCGCACCATCTTCACAGATGCCTCCTGGTACTCGGGCTACATCAACTCGATCACCTATGTGGTGATGAACATGGTGATCTCGGTCGCCGTGGCGCTGCCGGCGGCCTACGCCTTCTCGCGCTACCGCTTCCTCGGCGACAAGCATTTGTTCTTCTGGCTGCTCACCAACCGCATGGCGCCGCCGGCGGTGTTCGCGCTGCCGTTCTTCCAGCTCTATTCGGCCTTCGGTCTCATCGACACCCATATCGCCGTGGCGCTGGCGCATTGCCTGTTCAACGTGCCGCTGGCGGTGTGGATCCTCGAAGGCTTCATGTC
>NZ_RZTO01001010.1:0-1938 GCF_003997225.1 Mesorhizobium sp. M2C.T.Ca.TU.002.02.1.1 | reverse complement strand
GTGCAGCGCCTGCAAATCGCCGCGGCCGGCCTCGCCAGCGCCTTCGTCATGGTGTTCATGGCCTCGATCGTCTTCAGCCATCTGGCGGAGGCCGGCCGCGGCGATTTGCAGGCGCTGCACTTCGGCGGCGTCGGCGTCGGCATCGCCGTCTCCTCCGCGCTGCTCGCGATCCTCGTCTCCGAGCACGCGGATTGGGCCGCCGGCTGGCTCTGGTCCGGAGCGCTTTCGGCGGTTGGCCTGGTCGTCGTCATGCTGCTCGCGGGCTCGGCCACGCCGGCCAATGGCGTCGATGGTCCGGAGCCGGCGTTGCCGAAAGACCGGTCCCTGGCGAAGATGATCGTCGCCTACGGGCTGTTCGGCTTCGGCTATGTGGTGACGGCCACCTTCCTGGTCGCCATCGTTCGCCAGGGCGGCGGCGGACGCGTCTTCGAGGCCACCGTCTGGATGGTCGCCGGCCTTGCCGGATTTCCCTCGACCTGGTTCTGGCAGAAGCTTGCCGGCCGGATCGGACTCTACTCCGCTTACGCCGCGACCTGCCTGATCGAGGTGGTCGGCGTCACCGCCAGTGTCGCCGTCAAGGGCGCCGCCGGACCGTTGATTGCCGGTGTCCTGCTCGGCGGCACCTTCATCGCCATCACGGCGTTGGGCATACAGATGGGCAGGCTGCTTGCGCCACGGGCGCCGCGCCGCATCTTCGCGGTGATGACGGCCGCCTTCGGGCTCGGCCAGATTGTCGGCCCGATCGCCGCCGGCCTGCTCGCCCAAGCGTCGGGCAATTATACCCTTGCCTCTATCATGGCGGCGGCCGCGCTGCTCGCCTCCGGCATCATTGCCTGGTCGGCCGCGCCAAAATCGCCATGATTTGCGGCCTTGTTCGATGCTGGGCATCGGGGCAGGGCATTTTCTTTCCCCCTAATGTGTGACCTTATGCCCGCCGAACAGCAACGCCGCTGATTTGCGGTCAGACCGAGGAAACCCGCCACAGTGTTCGTATCCTTCTTCCCGCAGCCGAAGCTCTTCTTCACATCGGCCGCCGTCTGGAGCCTTGCCGGTATTTTATTTTGGTTCTTCGGCGGCGAGCAGCTCGGTTCCTTGATCGGCTTACCTCCCGCGGCAGCAGGGATTCCCCCAGTTCTTGGTATACCTGTCTTATGGACCAAGCCATTCCTCTGGTTTTATATCTATTTCGGATCTCTAGTTGCCGTTTTCTATGTATTTTGGCGATATTATTCGCCGCACCCTTGGCAGAATTGGTCAATCCTCGGATCAGTGCTGATCCTGTTCTCGACATATCTCAATGTGCAGATCTATGTCGCCCTAAATAACTGGCGTGGACCGTTTTTTGATCTTTTTCAGAAGGCGATTACGACGCCAGGTTCGGTGACAGCTGGTGAACTCTATTCGATGTTCTCGATCTACGCTTGGATCGGGGCAACGGGAATGGCCTTGTTCGTCATCACCAGGTTCTTCGTCAGTCACTATATCTTCCGCTGGCGCACAGCCATGAATGACTACTATATGGCCTACTGGCATAGATTGCGGCACATCGAAGGGGCATCGCAGCGCGTGCAAGATGACACCATGCGGTTTTCCACCACCATGGAGAGTCTAGGCGTATCGCTCGTCGACTCTGTGATGACGTTGATTGCATTTCTACCGTTGCTTGCGCAGCTCTCCAGTCATGTGAAGGTCTTGCCGATCGTTGGTGAAATTCCCTATTCTCTAGTTTTCGCCGCAGTCACCTGGTCGATCTTCGGCACGGTTATCCTCATGATAGCTGGCGTGAAGCTGCCGGGGCTGGAATTCAAAAACCAGCGCGTTGAGGCCGCATATCGCAAGGAACTGGTCTACGGCGAAGATGATGCGGCGCGGGCGGCTCCGCCTACGGTTGCCCAACTTTTTTCCCATGTCCGGCGCAACTATTTCACGCTCTACTTC
>NZ_RZTO01000100.1:0-11449 GCF_003997225.1 Mesorhizobium sp. M2C.T.Ca.TU.002.02.1.1 | reverse complement strand
GCGCAGACTGGCGGGCATGGCAGGAGAGCAGGCTCCCTCGCGTGCGTGACCCGCGCCCATGTACCGACAGACGGTACCTGCAAGCTCAAGGCCGGCTTCCTTGTCGATAGTGTCGATCATCATATCGAAGGCCGCAAAGCCGCCGGAGCATGTGACGGTCGCTCCGTCTCTGACGAAGCGTGCGGTTTCCACGCTGAGATCATCGAAACGCTCGGACAGAGCGACTGCCTTGCTCCAGTGAATCGTGCACCGGGCTCCGGCTAGCAGTCCGGCCTTGGCAAGCAGCCAGGTTCCTGTTTTGCTTCCGAAAAGCGTGGCCCCTCGTTTCGCATAGAGCCTGACTAGCGAAACAGCGGTAGACGAGCAAAGGCGCTCGACCTCCTCGCCAGCACAGACAATTGCGGCATCGGGTACTTTGCCGGAACGAACTGCGATGAGCTCGGCTTCAAAATCGTTGGCCACGCCAATCTGGATACCGCCGGCGCACTCGACCAACCCACCGGAGGGCCCTACCAGCCGCCATCTGAATAACTCGCGCCGCGATAGAGCGTTTGCCAATCGTAGCGGCTCTATGATCGACGAAAGACAGACCTGGGAAAAGTTGGGAAGGAGTAATATCGCCAACTCATAGGCTTGCTTGCCAGTTGCGCCAGGTCGAGCTCGTCCCTTTTCCGGTTTCCCGAAATGCGGTCGATGGCGAGCCTTGTGGCGAATAGCGAAGTCCACTATCCCATCTCGCCCTTCAGGATGAGAAGCTCGCGGTTAGAGGCTTGAAGGGCGAACCTTCGAGCTTCCCCGTAATCGGGGTCGTCATAGCAGGCCAGGGCTAGCTCGTATGAAGGGAACTCCACGACGATGACACGGCGTGCATCCCGGGCTTCCTTAAGCAGCGGCGGAACCTTGAGGGGACTAATGCGCGCCTGGTATTTTTCGGCGATCGGCTTCCACAGCCTGGCGTATTCGCCTTGAGCGTCGTCATCCGAAATCTCGGTCCCGACGATCAGCCAGTATCCTTTCATACGATCGCTCCTTCGTGACGCGCTGGGCCATGGAGGCTACTCCAGGAATTCCGACTCCCAGGGATATGTGGAGATCGGCTCGATGCCGTCGGAGGTCACCAGAACCTGCTGCTCCAGCTTCACGCCGTCGCGTTCGCCGACGGCCCCCATATAGCTCTCGATGCACACGACCATGCCTTCCTGGATGACTCCGTCATACGGGTTTTGTCCACGATAGACCGGATTCACGCGGGGGAACTCGTCGGTCATGCCGACGCCGTGCAGCACGCAACAGTAGGCGTTCTCCTTGTATTCCTCTGGGGTCTGCCACGCGCGCTCCTGGATTTCGGCAAGCGTGATGCCGGGCCGGACGAGCTTGGAGTTGTACTCGATCTCCTCTAAAGCCAGCCGATAAAGTTCCTTCTGGCGAGCGCTGGGGCGCCCCGGACCGCAGAAGAGCGTTCTGGATATGTCGGCGAAATAGCCGAACGGCCCCACCATATCGGTGTCAAAGGCTACCAGGTCGCCCGCTTCGACCTTTCTGTCGGTCGCTTCCTGGAGCCAAGGATTGACGCGGGGCCCCGAGGCGAGCATGCGGCCGTTGTGCCAGTCGCCGTTGTTGGCCAGGTTCGTGTAGTTCAGCAGTCCCCAAAGCTGGACTTCCGAGACTCCGGGGCGGAGCGCCGCCTTGACTTGGCTGATGCCGTGCTCGGCCACTTCGACGGCCCATTTGATGCACATGACCTCGTCGGGGGATTTGATGATGCGCGCCTCTTCGGCCACGGCGATGCCGTCGATGACTTCCAGGCCGCGCTGCAGGAGGGCCTGCGTGAGGCTCGGATTGACGTATTCGACCGCGACGCGGCGATTGTCGGAGCCGATTTCGGAGAGATAGTCGCAGATGTCCTGGGCGATCAGTCGGGCGTTCTCGGGAAGCTCCGGGCCGCCGTCGAAATATGTGTTCTGCCGACCGACGCGAACGTAGTCGGCACCAGGCGGATTGCCATAGACGTTGTAAGCCGCGATCGGCCCTTCGACTGGCACGAACGCGTAGGTCGTGTGGGCATGCGACTGCCAGAGCGGATAGGTCCGATAGTCGAGCGCGTATCGCAGGCTGATCGGATTGACGAGCATGGCCATGGCCGCACCGTGCTGTCGCAACGACGCGCGCATCCGCTCTGTTCGATAGGCGTAGAGCCGGGCCTGATCGACGCTGGGAAGCGGCCGGATGCGGGAAAGATCGCTCCAATCGTCGTTTAGCACGCGCGCGTCGGGACTGGTCACTGATAGCTCCTTGCTACTGCTCGCATTGCGGGGCGGCGGTCACCGACAAAATCTCTCGCCAGCTGCAGGCCGTCTTGCCGTCGCGAAAACTGCAGTCAGCTGGTTACTCCATCATTTGAAGATAATGATCGAGGACAGGGCGTACCGCGCCTTCTGCGCGCGGATTGAGCGGCCCGGGCACGAAGGTTCGTGACAGAACCCCTTTGTAGTTGCGCTCGCAGAGTTCCTTGTCTTCCGAATTTGTCGCTCGCCAGACCTCCACGACGCGATCGGTCTCATAGTCGACGCCCTCGACCGCATCCTTGCGGACGTACCAGATCGTGGTCCATTGCACCTCGCTCACGGAGAGCGGGTTCATGACGTGGATGATGGCGTGGTCGACGTGGAAGAGGACGCGCGTCAGGACAGGCAACAGTCCGAGGCCTTCTGCCACCTCGAGCGGGAGCGTCGCATCCTCGGAATGGCGTCCAAGCGGCTTGCTGACGAGATCGCCAGTCATGGAGACGGTCACGAGACCCTTTCTAACTGGTTCGCCGCCAAGGAAGCACGCACCGCCCCAAGTCGCCGTCTGGTCGTAGGACGACTGGATGTCGAAGGCGATGCCGAGTTCAGGGTGCGAGCCGGCGCAGTGATAGCATTCCAGGTAGTTTTCCAGGAGCGTCTTCCAGTTGCCCTGCATCACGAGCTGGTCGCGGCAGATTTCCTTGATGTTTTCCGGCTCCAGCTTGAGAAGTCCCGCCGGCGGCTCGCCCAGCGCTTCGATGAGCGTCTGCTCGGGATTCGGCGACAGGTTGACGAATATCATTCCAGCCCAAACCTCGGCAGCGGCCGGGTTCAGCGCCAGCTTGTCGTAATCGATGCACTCCCCGTCCGGCATCATCGGCGCGCGACGCAGGCCGCCGTTCAGCTCATAGCTCCATTGATGGTACGGGCAGACGAACAGCTTGACGTTGCCGTTGCCTGCCTTCGTCAGCTGCGAGCCGCGATGGCGGCACACATTGAAATGCGCCCGAACGGTTTCGGCGCTCTCGCGAACGATGATGAGGCTCTCGCCCGCGAAGGTGTGGAGGAAGTAGTCGCCGACGTTCGGGATCTGCGACACGTGGCCCGCGAACGTCCATTGCTTGAAGAAGACCTTATCGATCTCGCGTTCGAAGATTTCCTGCGAGACGTAGTAGTCCCGGGTGAGCGTCGTGTCGGTTGCGCGGGGGACAGGAGCGCGCTTCGGCCTTTCGATGGTGTTCATGGTCATTCCCTTTCAAACGCCGCGGTCCAGCGGTTAACCTGATTGCGTCCAGAGACGTGCCAGATCGAATTCGGCTTCCTGGAGCGAATTGAGATGCAATTCTCCGCGAGCCATCAGCTTTCGCGTCAGCATGTGGTCGCGCGAAGCGTTGATCGTATCGAGAGCGATGATGCGCCCGTCGCGATGATGCCAGATTGTGTGACTGCTCTCAGACGAGCGCAGGAACGAGCCGTCGGAGCCGTTGGGAAAGCCGACTGACTGCAGGCGCAAATCGTATTGATCGCTCCAGAACCAAGGCAGGGGAGCGTACTCGGCTTCGAGGCCACAGAGCCGGCGCGCTACGACATCGGCTTGGTCAGAGGCGTTCTGCACTGACTCAAGCCGAACCAGATCGCCGTCGCGTGGAAACGTCGCGCAATCGCCGATCGCGAAAATCCTGTCGTCAGACGTTGCGCATCGCGTGTCCGTGACAATCCCGCGATTGACCGCAAGGCCCGCCTGTTCCGCCAGCGCTACGTTCGGCACCGCGCCGATCGCGCACAGCACGATTTCGGCGTTCACGCGCTCGCCGTCGGCCAAGAAGACGTCGAAGCCGGATCCGCCCTGCGCGACTCGCGTCACCGTGCTCTGGATACGGAACGAAACCCCATGGGCTTCGTGCGCGGCTTGAACGATCCCAGCAAGCTCGGGACCCGCCACACGAGCCAGCACGCGTGGGGCGGCCTCGATCACTGTCACGCGCTTGCCCAGGAGCGCTGATGACGCGGCCACTTCCAGGCCTACGTAGCCTGCGCCTATGATCGCGATGCTCTGAGCACGGCCCAGGTCGGCCTTCAGGCGGACGGCATCGGCGATGTTTCGAAGGACATTGAGGTCCCCCCCAGTTTCATCGACGGTTTTCGGCAAGCTGCGCGGTGACGCGCCGGTCGCGAGGACGAGCTTGTCATAGGATAGGACATCGCCCGAACCCAGCTTGAGCATGCGCGCGAGCGGATTCAACTCGACCGCTGCACTGCCGAGCCGAACCTCTACGCCGTTCTTGGCCAACTGGTCTTCGCCGCGGAAATACAGATCCGACGGCTGCACCTCCTCGCCCAGGAACTTCTTGGAAAGGGGAGGCCGATTGTACGGCGGATGTTTCTCGTCGCCGACTAGGACCACGCGGCCTTGGTAGCGGTGTTTGCTCAGCCCGGCCGCAAGGGCATTTGCCGCGTGGCCCGTACCGACAACGACGAGCGTCTCCACCGGCGCGTCACAAGGTCGAAAGGGTTCCGTCACCGTCCGAAATCCGGCTTCGTCGAGTTCCAGACCCTGCGAGCACGCGCGAACTCGTCAGCGAAATGTCCCGTCGGCTTCATGTAATAACCTTGCCGCGCGATGAAGTAGCCACCCTTCTGTCGAAGATCGGCCAGGCCTTCCGCCATCTTCAGAGCCATGAGATTGGGATTGATGATCGGGACTTCGGACGGTTCGCCGCCGTCCATCAGGTATTCCTGATATATCGCAGCGATGATGGTGCATCCCATGATGACGGTTTCCGCGCCGAACCGTTTCGCCGCCTCCTTGGACAGGTTGACGACGTCTCGCGCCACGGCGCCGCGATCGTTGATCATGTCCTTGACGAACCAGTCGATGGCGTCGACCCCGCGCACAGAGTTGCCCTGGCCGTTGCGTTGCGCCTCGTCGTAGATGTAAGGGACGGCCTTTCGGTGGTCTGTCAGCACCATGGTCGAGTGCCCGTAGTAGGCCGCCATCTGAAACGAGGCCTCGAGCGGACCCACAACGGGAATGTCGACGAGCTCCCGGGCGACCCGGACGCCGGGGTCGTACAGGCATCCGACGATCACCGCGTCGTAGCCCTGCTCCTCGGAAACCATGACGCTCTCGTAGAGGGACTGCTCGATCATGTGCTTGGAATAGAAAAAGTCGATGTCGGGCGGACAGGCGTCGAGATGGGTCACGTCCATCGTCGTGTCAGCCGCGCAGAAATGACCAAGCGTTTTCTTGATCACTTCATCGTATGCCGATGATCCGAACGGGTTGATGAAGTTTATGCGCCGCGACATGGCCTGCCTTTCGTAAGCTCTTTCGATCTGGAACCTGCCGCCCGGCGGCTTGTGGTCGGTTGATGCGTTGCAAGGTCGTTGGATGGCCTGGCTGTTAAACGCGCAGTCCCGCCGACTGCAGATGGCTCATATCGAGCACTGCACCCTGGCTCCCTCCGTCCTCACGGCGTAGGTCTTCAGGGCACAATCCGCCGGGCCGCGCTCAACTTGGCCCGTCTTTACGTCGAACAGCGCGCCGTGCAGGGGGCATTCGATAGTCCCGTTTTCGAGCCACCCCTCCGACAGGAGCGCGAATTCGTGGGTGCACACGTTGTCGGTGGCGAAGAGACCGTCCTGCAAGCGATAGACGACGATCCGGCGCTCGCCATGCTGGAACTCGTACATGCCGCCCTCGTCGATTTCGTCGACGCTGCACACGTCGATCCATGCCGTGTCGGTCAGGTCCATATCTCACCTCTCAAGGGTTGCCCGAGGCAGCCACGGGAGCCGCTTGCGAACTGTTCGGCGCGATTGCTGCAGCCAGGCTGACGTGTTCAGCGCCAGCTCCCCGGAGCCGGCGAAAATGTCACAGCGCATTGGCAAGCGACGACATATACCACTCGGTGAAACGCACCGTTTTTTCCTCGATGGGGAGCGCATATGGACCCGGCGTATAAAAGCGGGACGAGACGCCGCGCTGGTTCTCTTCGACGATTTTCTTGTCGGCCCCCGCGGTCACTCTCCACATCCAGGTGAGATCGTCGCGATCGTAATCCTTGCCTTCGACCGCGTCCTCACGCACGAGCCAGACTACGGCGAGTTCCGTTTCCAGCAGGGACTTCGGCGTGTACCGGAAGATCGCCCCGTAGTCCCCGTAGCTCAGGCAATGGTTCATCGGGCCGATGTAGCAAACCGACATCCCGTTGTCGTAGCTCTTGAATTCGCCCATCAAAGGGGCGAGCGGAGAACCGTCCTTACTCGCGGTGCAGGCGTTCGCCGTCATTGGATAGCGGTTGGAATAGGCCTGTTCCTGGCCATCGAGAGCGGCGAGCGCCCAATGATCGCGCGTTTCCACGCGGATACCCTGCGCCTCCGCCTTCGCGTTCATCTCGGCGATGAGCTTTCTCTCGCTCGCCGTCGACTGGCCGTGGACGACGGAGAATTCCGGATGCGACGGCGCGCAGTGGTAGCACTCGACCTGGTTCTCCAGCGCGAGCTTCCAATTGGCCGAGAACACGACGCTCGACTGATAGGCCACTTTGGCGTTCGCCCAGCCGTAGACTCCGAGCGTGGCGTTGATGTTCTCTTCGCAATCGTCGAACGCCAGAGGCGCGTCCGAGAGGCTCACGAAGATAAGTCCCTGCACGACCTTCGTTGGCAGCGGTTTCAAGCCGAACCCCTGCTTGTCGAAATCCCGCGGCATCATGCGGGCATGGGCGAGCGATCCGTCGAGCCCGTACGACCAGGCGTGATAGGGGCAGATCAGCATACCACCCCGTGCGTGGCCGGAAGTGTCGCAGATGCGCGAGCCGCGATGGCGACAGACGTTGGCGAAGGAACGGATTTCGTTGTCCGCGCCGCGCACCACGATGACGGACTCGCGGTCGTAGTCGAAAACGAGGTAGTCGCCGGCGTTCGGAATGGCGCTGACATGATTGACGCACTGCCAGTGCGGCATCAGCACCTTATCAATGTCGAGGCGATAGATCTCGTCGGAGAGATAGAATTCCGGCTGAAGGCTGTAGTTCTTGCGTTGCTTGGCCAGAAGGGAGCCGATGCTCGCCTTGGCGTTCGCGCCCGACGAAAGCGCTTGCTCAATTCTCGTGATCTCGTTCATGGCTTTGCCTCCCGAATCCATAGCGTCGACTTCAAGTCGCCCGCGTTCGATCGCCTGTGAGCCGTGACGATGCCGCCGCGGCACTCAGCTGAGACGGGCGCGCGTTCGTTCCGCACGCGCGCCCGTACGATGTCACTTGACGAGTCGCGGCTCGCCCACGTCTCCCATCTCGGGCTTGTAGCCGGCGTCCGTGAGCCACTTGGCCAGCGTGCCGTCCTTGTGGATCCTGGTGACGGTGTCGTCGAGCGCTTCGCCCAGACCCTTGTTGCCGAGCGTATAGAGAAGTCCGCTCTGCGGCGGCTGCATGGTGTCGGGTATGCGCGGGTCCGACTTCACCAGCGCAGTCTTGAAGCCCTTCAGGCGACCGCTCTTTTGGGCTTCGACAGGAGCCACGGATCCGTCGAGCGCTACGTCGACCCGGCCAGCTTCAAGGTCCGTGTACATGGCAAGGCCGTCAGGATACTGCTTGAGCTTCGCGCCGAAGACCTTTTGAAGCGTGGCGTTCCAGGTATAGCCTGTGACGGTGCCTATCGACTTTCCCATCATGGCATCGACCGTATCCAGCCCATCCTTCGAGATCGAGGTCATGGGATCGATATAGGTCGGCGCTGAAAGGCCGACGACTTTCGTACGGGCCTCCGAGCGATACCAAGCCCCCACAGCCACATCGGCCTTCCCCGAGACGACGGACTGGACAACGGCTGCCGGAGCGAGATTGAGTGGAACCACCTCCAGACAGTTTGCCTTGGCGGTCTCCTCAACCATCTGGGTGTCGATGCCCGAGATCTTGTTGTCCTGGGTCACCATCGAGAACGGGGGATAGTTGTAAATTGCGACGGTGAGCTTGCCGGGAGTCACGGTCTTGACTTCGTGCGCCGGCTTGCAGTCGTCGGCGTAGGATGCGGTGGAAGCGGCTACGAGTGCCGCGACGGCACCGACAATACTTTTAAGTGCAAACATTGCCAATTCTCCTCTTTGGCTTGTATTGTGTATTTTTAGTATTGCCCGGTCATCGGGTGTGTTTCCCGAGCCGTTGCTCAAGTACTCCGACCGCGATCGTTGCGGGAACGCAGATTGCGGCATAGAGAATTCCTGCAAGAGACAAGATTTCCATGTAGCGGAACGTGTTTGTTCCGATGACGTACGCGTTGCTCGTCAGTTCGGGCAGCGCGATCGCGAAGCAAAGAGATGAGGCCTGTAACATCTGGGTCGCAAAGCCCAGAAGCGCCGGAGCGGCGACCCTAAGTCCCTGCGGGATGATGACGAACCGCAACGTGTCCACCCGCATCATTCCCATGGCCGATGCGGCTTCGACTTCGCCGAACGGCACCGACTCCAGACCCGCCCGGATGATTTCGCTGGTGTAGGCGCCCGTATTCCACGCCAGGGCGAAGACCGCCGCGGCGAAAGACGACAGCGTCAATCCGCCTTGGGGCAGCCCAAAATAGGCGAACTGCAGCACGACGAGAGCGGGGGCGCCGCGGCCTATCTCCACGATACAAAGGGAAATCAGATTGGGCAGCCTCGCCTTTGACTGCACGCCGAGAGCGAGAAGCAGCCCCAACGGAAAACCGATGGCGAGCGCGGCCCCCGTGACCTGCAGGCTAACGGTGAGGCCGTCAAGCAGCGCCGGCAGGCTGTCGAGCCAAAAGCTGAGAAGGTCGTTCACAGCGCGACCCTCGCTCGAAGCTTTTGATCGGCGGCGCGCGCGAGGGCGGCGACAGGCAAGCTGATCATTATGTAGAAGAGAGCCGCGACCGCGAATACAGGCAGCCCCTGATAGGTCGATTTCGCGATGTAGTTGGCGTTGAAAGATATGTCGGTCACGCCGATCGTCGACGCGATCGCGGAGTCCTTCAGCAGTCCGACCGCGTAGCTCGCGGAGGACGGGAGGGAAACCCTCAGAAGCTGAGGCGCGATGATGTCAAAGTAGGTGCTGTACGACGGCAGTGCGAGCGCTTCCGATGCCTCCCATTGACCGGCATGGATTGCGCTGGGTGCGCCTCGGTAGATTTCCGCCATGTTCGCTGCGGTGATCAGTCCGAGGCCGAGGACCACTCCCTCGAAAGCAGACATGGGCAAGTAGCCCGATCCGAGGCCGAAAAAGAACACGAACACCCAGAGGAGCGGCGGAACGGATCTGAAGAGGATGATGTAGACAAGCGCTATGACGCGCAGCAGCGCGAACTTGGATAGGCGCATCGCGCACAACGGCAGCCCTAGAGCGGCGCCCAGGACGAAGGCTGCCGCGGTGACGGCGAGGGTCCAAGGGATGCCCGTCGCCACACCTAGGAACATATCCGCGGTCATCGATCCTTCACCGCTTTCAGGAATCGCTTGGCCCGGTCCGTCTGCGGGTTTCGCATGACCTCCTTGCTGAGGCCCTCCTCGATGATCTTTCCGTCGGCCATGATGATCACACGGTCCGAGACCGTCTCCGCGAAATTCATTTCATGGGTGACGACGAGCATGGTCATGCCCGAACGGGCCAGCTCCTGCATCACCAGGAGCACTTCCAGGCCCAGTTCAGGATCGAGCGCCGAGGTCGGCTCGTCGAAAAGCATGATCTGCGGCTCAAGGGCGAGAGCGCGAGCGATCGCGATACGCTGCTGCTGGCCGCCCGAGCACCTGGCAGGATATTGATCTGCCTTGTCCGCCAGTCCGACACGGGCCAGAAGTTCCCGGGACCGCTTGTCGGCATCCTTGCGGGAGCGGCCTAGAACCCGCTCCTGGGGAAGGCTCACGTTCCGGAGAACCGACATGTGGGGGAACAGGTTGAAGGATTGAAAAACCATGCCGACAGACCGGCGCAGCGAGGTCAGCTGGTTAGCCGTCGGCGGGATCGACTCGTCGATGGCGAGATCGCCGACGACGACGCGACCGCTTGTCGCCGGCCCGAGCATGTTAATGCAGCGGAGAAGAGTGCTCTTGCCGGATCCGCTTGGGCCGATAATGGCGACCACCTCTCCCGATTTCAGAGTGAGGTTCACATCGTCGAGAACGACATGCTTGCCGTACACTTTACGGATCGCCTCAAGCCGCAGGATGGGCTTGTCGGGTTGCCCCGCGAGCTCCCTTCGCGGCAGCTTGAGGGTGTCTGGGTCGAGGTTCATCATTGAGGACTGATATCCTTCGGACATCTTATTTGACCGAAGAGTATGTAAAAAATTCTGATCAGTCAACAGAGGCATTGCAGAATCGAGCTAGGGCGGGATCGCCAGGCGAACGCATCTGGACGGCGCGGCTCGTTTCCTCGTCCGAAATCCTCCAAGCTTCGGAACAATGCCCGGAGGCACGGAGAAGCCGCACAAAGGCTGAAGAAAGGATCGGCGGATGGTCCGAGTGTATTGGCTCTAATTCCCGCCCCTCGGATGAGTTGGAAGTCACGGCATGGCTGAAGCAGAGCGTCCTCTGACTTGCCGAACTCCTTCGGTTTTTTAGACTGACGACAGGAATCTATTGACGCTCTGGTCGAAATTTCTATAAGCCTGTAATGTGCGCGTTGCGCGATTCCGTTCGGTTGAGCGATCGGGCGGTTGCAATGACAGGAATGGTGAGCTTGATGAATCTGACGCTTCGGGAAGAGCTAAAGGCAAAAAAGCAGGCCTACGTGCAGGACGAGATCCTTGCCACCGCCGCGAAGCTCTTCGCCGATGGGGGGATCAGAGGGGTAACGATCGACGATATCGCCTCGAGCCTTGGGTACACCAAATCCGTCGTCTATTACTATTTCAAGAACAAGAACCAGGTGCTGTGGGAAATCTTCAACAAGATTCACGATGCCTGGTGGGCGGACATGGAATCCCTAGTCAAGACGGACGATCCGCCGGATGTGATTCTCGCTTCCATGATCCGGAAACACGCTCTCAACGTTATGGACCGAGCTGCCTGGTCGGCGATCTATTTCCGAGACCAAGGCGAACTGACTGATGCGCAGCAGAAGGTCATCACCAAGCGGAAGAGGGAATACGACCAGCTATTCAAGCAGGTGTATCAGAAAGGTGTCGAGCAGGGCATTTTCCGGGACATTCCAACGACG
>NZ_RZTO01001009.1:0-1941 GCF_003997225.1 Mesorhizobium sp. M2C.T.Ca.TU.002.02.1.1 | reverse complement strand
GTGTACGGCGATCTTGCGGATGCGTTTGGGCAGCAGCGAAGGTCCGTTGCGCGCCGAAAGCCACATCTGGTTCGTCTCGACGCGGGAAAGATGGTTGAGCGCATCGAAGCCGGAATTGCCGGCGCCGACCACCAGCACCTTCTTGCCGGCATAGTCGCTTGCCTTGCCGAAATCGGCGGAGTGGATGATCGATCCCGAAAAATCCTCCATGCCCTTCCAGGCCGGAATGAAGGGTTGCCGGTCGCGCCCGGTGGCGATCACCACATACCGCGCGGCCATCAAGCCCACATTCGTCCGCAGCAGCCAGTGGTCGTCGCGAAAATCGATCTTGTCGACCCCGATACCGAAGGAGATCGGCAGCCGGTGCGTTTGGGCGAAATCGTTGAGGTGACGGATGACGGCGCTGCGATGCGGGAAAGCCGGCGTCCCTGCCGGATAGGAAACGCCGGGCAGTGCGGAAAGGTCGCGATGCGTGTTGAGATGCAGATTGTCGTGACGGCGATGCCAGGGCTCGGCCAGCCGCCCCTCGCGTTCCAGGATTTGCACCGTCACGCCGGCCCTGGCCAGCGCGTGCGCGGCGGCAAGCCCTGCGGCGCCCGCGCCGATGACAATCGCTCCGTCCAGTATCGCAGGCTCGCCGACCCCCGACGGCAAGACTTTCGCTTCCGCGCCCATTCGTGTCTTTATCGTCGTCATCATGCCTTCAAGTGGCACGATCATGTAACTGACATATGCCGCCCACCGGCCAAAAGGAATAGGTGGCTGTTGCAAAAACCTCCGGCATTGTGTCGCGGATTTTACAAGCGCCGGCTAATGAACCGGGTCGGCGTGGCGATGCACCAGCTTGAAGGCGCCGTCCTCCAGCCGGAACACTTCCGTCACCCGCAAGGTCATCTCGGTCGCCTCGCCGTTCCTGCCCATGCCTGTTTTGGCATGCTGCAAGCCGGTCCAGAAGGCCAGATCGCCGCTTGCCGACGCCTGCAGCACCTCGAGGTCGGTGCTGCCACCCTTGTGGAAGCTCGCAGCGTCGCGTTCGTAGCGGCCTGCAACCGCCTCGACGCCTTCGACATGGTCGCCGCGCGGCGAGAAGAATGTCGCCGGCCCGGCATGGGTGACGATCGCCTTCAGCGAGGTGGCATCGCCGTTGACATAGTCATCGGCGATCTTCTCGCGCTGCTTCATGAAGGCATCGAAGGACGAGCCGCCGGGATGCACCCTCCTGATCCAGGTTTCCAGGCCGGCCATGAAATTCTCGAGGAAGGCGGCGGTGTCGGCATTGGTAACGGCGCCCTTGTCGTCGAGCAGGTCCGCGACATTGCCGATATAAGCCTCCGGCTGCTGCATCACCGGCATGTCGAGGAAAACGAAGGTCTGCCGAAGCGCTTGGTTGGAGCCGAAGGCGCCGATCTTGCTCGGGCTGACGCTGACGACTCCGGCGGGCAGGCCCTTGAACACGTTCTTGCCCGGTGGCCGCGAGCCGACATCGAGCGCATTCTTCAGACAGCCAGGGATCGAGCGGTTGTATTCCGGCGTGACGAACAGCACCGCGTCGCATTCGCGTATCGCCGAGCGGAAGGCCGACCACGCCGCGGGCGGGCGGTCGCCATCCAGATCCTCGTTGTAGAGCGGCAACTCGCCGATCTGGACGAAGCGACAGCGCACCGAATCCGGCGCGCGGGCGGCCAGCGCCTTGGCGATCTTGCGGCTGAAGGATTGGGCGCGCAGGCTGCCGACAAGCACGGCGAGCTGCAGGACGGCATGTTCGGTTGCATCGGTCATGGCGAAACGTCCGTTTTGGTGGTGGCTCACAGGGAAGGCCGGCAGGGCTCGGCCCGCCTGACGTTTCGATAATGTCGGCAACCGAGCGAGGTTCCCCGCGCCGTCGCGGGCGCGCGTCGGCGCTTGCGGCCTTGCCGCCGCGGTGATTGCACAGTAATGACG
>NZ_RZTO01001008.1:0-1952 GCF_003997225.1 Mesorhizobium sp. M2C.T.Ca.TU.002.02.1.1 | reverse complement strand
ATCGCCAACGCCAAGGTGACGACGAACGGCAGCGATTCCACGGGCATCCTGGCGCAGTCGGTCGGCGGCGGCGGCGGCAATGGCGGCTTTGCGCTGAGCGGCGCCGGCGTGGTTGCGGTCGGCGTCGGAGGCCAGGGCGCCGCCGGCGGCGCCGGCAAGAAGGTCGACGTGACCTCCGGCGGCAGTGTCGAGACCTTCAAGGAGCGGTCGGCCGGCATCATCGCGCAATCGCTGGGCGGCGGCGGCGGCAACGGCGGCTTCGTCGTTGCCGGCAGCTTCGGCGCCACCGTGGGTGTCGGCGGCTCGGGCAGCAAGGGGGGCGACGGCGGCGAGGTCTTCTTCCGCTCGCCCGATGGCGGGACGCAGTCCATCACCACGCATGGCGCGGATTCGGCCGGCCTGATCGTGCAGTCGATCGGTGGCGGCGGCGGCAATGGCGGCTTCGCCGGGACATTCGCGGCGATAGCAACCGTCGGCATCGGCGGCGGTGCGGGCGCCGCGGGCGCCGGCGTTGCCGTCCACACGACCTATAACGGCTCGGTCGAGACCTTCGGTGAGCGCTCGGCCGGCATCATCGTGCAGTCGATCGGCGGCGGCGGCGGCAATGGCGGCGGCGTCATCGGCCTGAGCGCCGGCATCACCGTCGGCGTCGGCGGGAACGGCGCCGGCGGCGGCGGGGCAGGCGCCGTCGAATACCACTCCGCCAGCACGACCATCACCACGCATGAAGTGAATTCGGCCGGGCTCGTCGTGCAGTCGATCGGCGGCGGTGGCGGCAATGGCGGCTTCTCGTTCAACCTCGCCGCCGGCGCCTCCGTCGGTGTCGGCGGCAAGGGCGGGGCGGCGGGCGCGTCGAACACCGTCACCGTCGACATCGATGACGGCACCATCCATACGATGAAGGACCATTCGACGGGCATCCTTGCCCAGTCGGTGGGCGGCGGCGGCGGCACGGGCGGCGGCAGCATAGCCGGCAGCCTGTCGCTCAATGTCGGCATCGCCGGCAACGGCGCCGGCGGCGGCAATGGCAACACCGTCGACGTCACCAATGGCGCCGACATCACCACCGACGGCATCCAGTCGCACGGCATCCAGGCGCAGTCGATCGGCGGCGGCGGCGGCTCGGGCGGCTTCTCGATCGCCGTCGGCGGGCCTTCGCTCGCGGTCGGCGGCGCGGCCGCGGACGGCGGCAGCGCCATGAAGGTCACGGTGACCAATTCGGGCGTGATCCAGACCAATGAGGACCTGTCGGTCGGCATCCTGGCCCAGGCCATCGGCGGCGGCGGCGGCGATGGCGGCCTGGCGGGCGCCGGCGG
The DNA here is from genome assembly GCF_003997225.1 of Mesorhizobium sp. M2C.T.Ca.TU.002.02.1.1. Classification (NCBI taxonomy): domain Bacteria; kingdom Pseudomonadati; phylum Pseudomonadota; class Alphaproteobacteria; order Hyphomicrobiales; family Phyllobacteriaceae; genus Mesorhizobium; species Mesorhizobium sp. M2C.T.Ca.TU.002.02.1.1. The sequence continues at coordinate 636 of NZ_RZTO01001008.1, read as the reverse complement.
GCTGTTCACTGCGGTCGGCGTCGGCGGCAAGGGCGGCGGCGGCGGCAACGGCGCCGAGGTCGAGGTCACCAACACCGCCAACATCACCACCAAGGGCGATCTTGCGCATGGCATCATGGCGCAATCGGTCGGTGGCGGCGGCGGCAATGGCGGCAATGCCGGCGCGGTCTCCGTCGGCGCTTTCGTCGGCGTCGGCGTCGCCGTCGGCGGCGATGGCGGCGCCGGCCGCGACGCCATGAAGGTCACGGTCGACCATACCGGCGACATCACCGTCAGCGGCATGGGCGCCAAGGGCATCATCGCGCAGTCGATCGGCGGCGGCGGCGGCAATGGCGGCAAGGCCGTCGCCGGCGCCTTCAGCGCCGGGCTCTATGCATCCGCGGCCGTGGCGGTGACCGTCGGCGGCAGCGGCGGCGACGGCGGTTCGGGCGGCGAGGTGTTCGTCAAGGCCAACGGCAAGATCGTATCGCTGACCGACGCGGACGGCTCGGGCGGCATCGTGGCGCAGTCGATCGGCGGCGGCGGCGGCAATGGCGGCCGCGCTACCTCGATCGCCGGCGCGATCAGCGACGAGGTCGCGATCAATGTCGGCGTCGCCATCGGCGGCAGCGGCGGCAACGGCGGCCCGGGCAACAA
>NZ_RZTO01001007.1:0-1962 GCF_003997225.1 Mesorhizobium sp. M2C.T.Ca.TU.002.02.1.1 | reverse complement strand
CCTCAACATCATGCCGCTGTTCCACATCCACGGCCTGATTGCCGCGGTGCTGTCCTCGCTCGCCGCCGGCGGCAGCGTCTTCTGCACGCCGGGCTTCAATGCGCTGCGTTTCTTCCAGTGGCTCTCCGAGGCCAAACCCAGCTGGTACACCGCGGTGCCCACCATGCACCAAGCGATCCTGCCGCGCGCCGCGCGCAATCCGGAGCAGCTTGCCGGGGCGAAGCTGCGCTTCATCCGCTCTTCCTCGGCGTCATTGCCGGCGCAGGTCATGGCCGAGTTGGAGAAGACCTTCGGCTGCCCGGTGATCGAGGCCTATGGCATGACCGAGGCCGCGCATCAGATGGCGTCCAACCGCCTGCCGCCCGGCCAGCGCAAGCCAGGCAGCGTCGGCGCGTCGGCCGGACCGGAAGTCGCCGTCATGGCGCCGGACGGGCGGCTGCTCAAAGCCGGCGAGATCGGCGAGATCGTCATTCGCGGCCCCAACGTCACCGCCGGCTACGAAAAGAACCCGGACGCCAATGCCAGCGCCTTCGCCCATGGCTGGTTCCACACCGGCGACCAGGGCGTGCTCGACGAGGACAACTATCTGCGCGTCACCGGCCGGCTGAAGGAGATCATCAATCGCGGCGGCGAGAAGATCTCGCCGCTCGAGGTCGATGACGTGCTGATGGATCATCCGGCGGTGGCGCAGGTCGTCACCTTCGCCATGCCGCACGACAAGCTCGGCGAAGAGGTCGCATCCGCCGTCGTGCTGCGCGAAGGCCAGAGCGCCAGCGAGGCCGACATCCGCGGCTTTGCGTCGACCCGGCTCGCCGATTTCAAGGTGCCGCGCAAGGTGGTGATCCTCGATGAAATCCCGAAGGGCGCCACCGGCAAGCTGCAGCGCATCGGGCTGGCGGCCAAGCTCGGGCTCGGCTGATGCGCATCACGGTCTTCGGCGCCGGCGCCATCGGCGGCTATCTTGCCGCCAAGCTGGCGATCGCCGGCAATGTCGATCTTTCGGTCGTGGCGCGCGGCGCGCATCTGGAGGCGGTCAAGGCCGACGGCCTTCGCCTGATCGAGGACGGCAAGGAAACGGTTGGCGTGGTCCGCGCCGCTGCCCGCGCCGATGAACTCGGCGTGCAGGATTATGTCGTGCTGGCGCTGAAGGCGCATTCGCTGGCGCCGGCGCTAGATCAGATCGCGCCGCTGCTGGGCGAGGGGACAGCCGTCGTCACCATGCAGAACGGCGTGCCATGGTGGTATTTTTACGGGGCCGGCGGCGCGCTCGAGGGCACACGGCTCGACGCGGTCGATCCGGGTGGCGCGATCTGGGAGCGCATCGGGCCGGAGCGTGTCATCGGCTCGGTCGTCTATCCGGCCGTGGAGGTCGATGCGCCCGGCCTGATCCGCCATGTCGAAGGCACGCGCTTTTCGCTGGGCGAGCCTTCCGGCGAAAAGAGTGAGCGGGCCACCGCGCTGGCGCGCGAAATGGTCAAGGCCGGGCTGCAGGCGCCGGTGCGCGAGGACATCCGCTCGGAAATCTGGGTGAAGCTTTGGGGCAACCTTTCCCTCAACCCCATTTCGGCGCTGACCGGCAGCACGCTTGCGGCAATCGTCGCCGACGAAGGCACGCGCGCCGTCGCCCGCGCCATGATGCTGGAAGCGCAGGCGATCGGCGAGCGCCTCGGCGTGCGCTTCCTCATTCCCGTCGACCGGCGCATCAAGGGCGCCGGCGATGTCGGCGAGCACAAGACCTCGATGCTGCAGGACCTCGAGCGCGGCCGCCCGATGGAGATCGACGCGCTGGTCACGGCCGTGCAGGAACTCGGCCGCCTCACCGGCCAGCCGACGCCGACCATCGACACCGTGCTGGCGCTGGTGCGGCGGTTGGCGATCGAGCGCGGGTGTTATTGACTTCATAGACGTGAAGATCGTTCGCCCTTGACTCTTGCTAATGTTCCTGTTTTGTTCTTGCTGCGA
>NZ_RZTO01001006.1:0-1962 GCF_003997225.1 Mesorhizobium sp. M2C.T.Ca.TU.002.02.1.1 | reverse complement strand
TGTAGGAATTGCGAAACGCCGCGCTCGGATCCGGCATGGCACCGGATTCCGTTTGCAGAATTGCATTGATCTGCGGCTGGGTCGCCATCCGGACCAGTAACGTCGGCAGCCCCGCAAACAGCGCCGCCAATCCGACACAAAGTCCGATGTTTCGGCCGATCACGCCGAAGGTGTTGCTGAATACCCTGCCGATCTCGAACCTGCCGGGTCGTCCCAATGTCGCAGTGGTCATGATAATTTCCCCCGAGTCGCCGCCCGCATCCAATCGGTGACTTCAAAGTAAATTTGCCAAGATTGCGGGGTTACGTCCAGTGCGCTTGCAATTGTCATGGCCTATTGCCAGTGTCGGCGCCGAACCGCAGGTTGCAGGGGGAACGAGCGGGTGACGGCCGCAGGGACGGAAGACGCCGGACGGCTGGCACAGTTGCACAAGCAGCTGCTGGCCGACGATTCGATCCAGTTCGGGCTGCCGACCTATGTGCAACCCGAGCCTCCCGAATGGCTGAAGCCGTTTCTGGACGGCCTGGCCAAGCTCGGTCCCTATATGATCTATCTGTTCTGGGGCGCGGTGATCATCGGCGTCGCGATCATCGCTTTCCTGCTTCTCCTTGAAGCCAAAGGCGTCGCCTGGCGCCTGCCCTGGCGACGCAAGCGTCTGGAGGCCGAAGCGAAGGAAGAGTGGCGCCCTGACGTAGGGGCTGCCCAGATCCTGCTCTCGGAGGCCGATGCGCTCGCCGCGCGCGGCGAATATGACGAGGCGGTGCATCTTCTGTTGCGCCGCAGCGTCGCCGACATCGCCACGCGGCTGCCCGACTTCCTGCGCCCGTCGCTCACCGCGCGCGCCATCGCGGCGGCGGGGTCGATCCCCCCCCGGCCCCGCGCCGCCTTCAGCGAGATCGCCCGGATCGTCGAGGCGGCCTTGTTCGCCCGCCGTCCCGTCGGCGCCGAGGGCTGGCGGCAGGCGCGCGGCGCCTATGAGCGTTTCGCCTTCCGGGATGCCTGGGCATGACCGCGCAGATGACAGGCGCAGCGCAAGAACCGTTCAGCCGCAAAACCCTGTTCTGGGGTATTTTCGCCAGTCTGCTGGCGGCGGCCGGTTTCTTTCTGCTCTCCACCTATGCGCCCGATTTCCGCGAGCCCGCAGGCGGCGGTACGCCATTTTCCAAGGGCGGCACCGGTTATGCCGGGCTTGTCGAATGGCTGAAGCTCACCAACGGACAGGCGCCGCCGATGGAACGCGGCGAGAAGGACCTGGCATCCCCGCTCGCCTCGACCTTCCTGCTCGTCGTCACCATCGCGCCGGGCAGCGACCCGGCCGCGCTCGACCGGCTCATCAAGGCACGCTCGGGCAAGGACACGCTGTTCGTCCTGCCGAAATGGCAGACCTTTCCCCTGCTGGGGCACGATGGCTGGGAGACGAAGATCGAGCGGCTGCCCAACAGCGTCGTCAACGATTGGCTCGGCCGCATCGCCAAGGCAAAGCTCGGCGAGGCAAGGAACACGCTCTCGCAGATCAATATCGCCGGCCGCATGGTGCCCGCGCCGGACGAGCTGCAATGGGTGGCGGACGAGCATCCGCTGATCGCGGCGGGCGACGGCAGGGCGATCCTGACCGAGCTCGACAACGAACCCTTCTACATCCTCACCGATCCCGATTTCATCAACAATGCCGGGCTGAAGGACGAGCAGACGGCGGCCGCCGTCCTCGACATGATCGCCATGATCGAGCCCGCCAAGGGCGCGGTCATGTTCGACCTGACGCTGCACGGCATCGGCCAGAAATACGATCTCGCCAAGCTTCTGGTCGAACCGCCCTTCCTGGCGCTGACGCTGTCGGTGCTGGTGGCGGCCGCGCTCGCCTTCCTGCACGGGCTCGGCCGCTTCGGCCCGCCGCGCGCGGAAGGGCGCGCCATCGCCTTCGGCAAGCGGGCGCTGGTCGACACCACGGCGATGCTGTTGAAA
>NZ_RZTO01001005.1:0-1964 GCF_003997225.1 Mesorhizobium sp. M2C.T.Ca.TU.002.02.1.1 | reverse complement strand
CCCTTGAGGGGGAGATGTCCGGCAGGACAGAGAGGGGGGCGAAGGAACTCGACGTCGACAGCGTCCCTGTCGTTCCAATTCTCTTCTACCGCTCGATGCTGCTGGCCGCTGATGTTACGCCGATCGATGCGCTGGTCGACGCACTACGCTCGCAAGGCATGGCGCCGGTGCCGATCTTCGTCTCCAGCCTCAAGGACCCGGCGTCCCTGGCCTTCGTCGAAAACGCCATCGCCGCACTAAGCCCCTCGGCCATCATCACCGCCACAGCCTTTGCCTCCGGCGCCGAACCCGGCGCCGAAACCCTGTTCGACCGCGCCGGCGTGCCCGTCTTCCAGGTCATCGTCGCCACCACCAGGCGCGAGGTCTGGGAAAAGAACCAGCGCGGCCTGGCGCCAGCCGACCTTGCCATGCATGTCGTCCTGCCCGAGCTTGACGGCCGTATCCTCGCCGGCGCCATCTCCTTCAAGGGCGAGGTCGAGTCCGATCCGGCGCTGGCCTTCCGCGCTTTCGCCAACCGGCCGGAGGCCGACCGCGTGGCGCAGGTGGCCAAGCGCATCGCGGCGTCTGTTCGCCTGCAGCGGACTGAGCGGGCCGAGCGCAAGCTTGCCATCCTGATCCCGGATTACCCGAGCGCCCCGGGGCGGACCGGCTATGCCGTTGGGCTTGATGTGCCGTCCAGCGTGCTCGCCATGCTGCAGGACCTGAAGGAACAGGGCTATGCAGTTGAAGGGATTCCGCAATCGCCGCGGGAATTGCTGGATGCGCTGGAGGTGGGTGGGCACGGGTTGAGTTCAGAAGACTACCTGCAATTGTCCACGGAACTGCCGGACGGCGCGCGTGACGCAGTCAGGGCTGCCTGGGGCAGCGCGGAAGACCAGATAGGGTTGCGCGAGGCCCCCCTCTCTGTCCTGCCGGACATCTCCCCCTCAAGGGGGGAGATTGGCAGCTCCGCCGCCAGCTCCCCCCTTGCTAGTCCGAAAATTGGCGAAAGCCAGGCGCAAGGAATAATCTCCCCCCTTGAGGGGGAGATGTCCGGCAGGACAGAGAGGGGGGCGACGGAACGCCTGCCTTTGAAGGCTGCCGCCCCGCCACACTTCCCCTTCCGCGCCGCGACCTTCGGCAACGTCACCGTGGCGCTGGCCCCCGACCGCGGCCGCTCCGCCGATCGCCGCGCCGACTACCACGACCCGACGCTGCCCCCGCGCCACGAATTGATCGCCTTCGGCCTCTGGCTGCAAAAATCGCTCGGCGTCCATGCCATCGTCCATGTCGGCGCGCATGGCACGCTGGAATGGCTGCCGGGCAAGGCCGTAGCGCTCTCTGACACCTGCTTCCCCGAGATCGTCACCGGCTCGCTGCCGGTCATTTATCCGTTCATCGTCTCCAATCCGGGCGAAGCGGCACAGGCCAAGCGCCGCATTGCGGCCGTCACGCTCGGCCACCTGCCGCCGCCGCTCACCGGCGCCGGCCTCGATGAGGCCCAGCAGAGGCTCGAAAGGCTGGTCGATGAATATGCCCAGGCCGACGGCCTCGACCGCCGCCGCCGGGACCGCCTGGCAAAGCTGATCGTCGAGACGGCGCGCAAGACCGGGCTTGCCTCGGAAGCCGGCGTCGCCAAGACCGACCAACCCGACGAAGCGCTGCGCCGCATCGACGCCTGGCTCTGCGACCTCAAGGATTTCGCCGTCAAGGACGGGCTGCATGTCTACGGTCGCGCGCCGGAAGACGAGGTCGATCCGCTGCGCCGGCAAAGCGCCGAGGCCGAGAAAGCGAACCTGCTCGCCGCCCTCGACGGCCGCCACGTCAAGGCAGGTCCGGCCGGCGCGCCCGCGCGGGGACGTTCTGATGTCTTGCCCACCGGCCGCAACCTCTTCACCTCCGACCCGCGCACCATGCCGACGCCGACCGCCCACGATCTCGGCCAGGCGGCAGCGGAAGAAGTCGTGCGCAGCTATATGCAGAGC
>NZ_RZTO01001004.1:0-1966 GCF_003997225.1 Mesorhizobium sp. M2C.T.Ca.TU.002.02.1.1 | reverse complement strand
GAGACAGACGCCAAGGGCGTGCCGCTGTTCAACGGCGCCGCGAACGATCCGAAGCTGCCCGGACTCTGGTTCACCGGCATGCGGCCGAGCATTCGCGGCTGCTTTGCCAACGCAATAATCCAGGGCGCCGCGATCGCCAGGAAGATCACCGGCCAGAAGCGCTGAGCCGGCCGCCACTTCCGACCTCCGTTTTTGTGTTGCCTTCCGGGCGTCCGCCCCCTATACGCCGCGGGACGTCGGAGTGTAGCGCAGCCTGGTAGCGCACCTGATTTGGGATCAGGGGGTCGCGTGTTCGAATCACGCCACTCCGACCATCGCTTCTTCCCAGGGTTTCGATTTCCGCCTCGTGCTGAAGCACCCGGACCTGGTGCGGATCACGGGCGAGGATCCTTACCCCTGCTTGCCCGCGGCGCATGCAGGTGCATGACTGGGTGGGTGACGCCGTCATCAACGGCAAGATGGTCCTGGTCCCACGCAAGCCGAGGCCATGGTGGTGGCGGCAATTGCGCCGGCTGTGGGACAGGCTCAAGGGGAAGCGGGCCTAGCCCATTTGGGCCACTCAGATCGCGTCTTCAACGTCGGTCTTGGAGAAATCGTCGCCGACATAGAGCAGCGGGCAGCCGCGGATTTTCGCTGCTTCATAGGCAAAACAGTCGCCGAAATTGAGCCCCGCAACGTGAACTCCCTTGCCCCATTGCTCATAGGCCGCAGCGATACGCAGCGCCGTACCTTCCGTCACCGGCATGATTTCAAAACCTAGCCCGTCAAGTAAGGATTGCGCCTCCTCGGCCACGCCTCGTCGTGCAGCGACTATCAGGAGCTCGGCAACGGTTCCGGCCGATATCAGAAGATTATCTTCCGCTTCGAGCGCGGCAATACAGGCGTCCGCCGCGGGCTCACCGAGGACAATGGCCATCAAGGCCGAGGTATCGACGGCGATCATTCCGGCAGGCCGTCATCGCCGTAGAGGAAATCCTGACTGCGCGCCGCAGACGGGCCGGCACTGGCTTTCGCTGCTCCGGAGGCCCGGACGGCTTGCAGCAGGTCTCGGCGGTGCTTCCGGTCCGGTACGGATCGTATCGGGACGAGACGCACGGCCGCGTGACCGTGGCGGGTCAGGATAATCTCATCTCCAGCCTCGGCGCGCCTCACCAGTTCGGTCAGCTGCCCCTTGGCGTCCGTCACGGATATCTGCATGGCTGTTCCAAATGAACTATTGGATGGTCCATTAGATAGACCATTCAATGGTTCATTTCAACGGCAAGCTCCGAGGAAACGGTAAACCCGCCGGGCGAGAACCCCAAAACCTCGAGCCCGGCGAGCCTACAACCCGATCTGGAACGCGACCGGGGCCGGGATCAACCGGCATTGTCTGCCTTGCAAGAGCGATGCCGGAAAACCTGTTCCGGAATGGGACAGATGCGTCACGCGGGCAGTTCAACTTCAGATATCGAACTCGCCCTGCCCTTCGTCCATGGCGCTGACGGTCTCGGCGGCCAGGGCGCGGGTGATCGGCGTCTTGCGCTCAAGCGCGGCGCGGTCGAGACGCTCGACGACGCGCATGGCGGTGCCGAGCGAGCGCTCGATGCGGCGCACCAGATACTGCACCACATGCGGCTCAACCTCGATCTGACGGTCGGCGAAGAGCTTTGTGATGACGCCGGCGAGCAATAAGTCATCGGGCTCGTGGATCTCGACGGTCGCCGCCGCCTTCAACCGCGAGACGAGGTCCGGCAGCGCGACGCGCCAGGCCGATGGGAAACGCCGCGCCGTGAGCAGCAGCGTCGAGCCCGCGCCGCGCACCGCGTTGATCAGGTGGAACAGGCCGGGCTCGTCGATCGCCGCCTTGTCGATGTCGTCGACGAGCGCCGGCCTGCTGCCGAGACCGGCGATGTGGTCGCCGATCCGGCTGGGATCGACGGTGACGGCATGCGCCCTATCCTGCCAGATTCGGGCGAGATGCGTC
>NZ_RZTO01001003.1:0-1966 GCF_003997225.1 Mesorhizobium sp. M2C.T.Ca.TU.002.02.1.1 | reverse complement strand
GGCGTGATGAACGAAGGTCTTTACGCAAGCTGGCTCGGCCTGTCGGGCATTCCGCGCGAGGCGGAACTGATCCCGCTCGAGCGCGACCTGGCATTGGCGCGGCTGACCGGCGGGGCCTATCACGCGGCAAAAATCTCGTCCGCGATGGCGGCGGGCGCGGTGAACCGGGCCAAGACCGACGGCGCCAATGTCACGGCCGGCGTCGCCATCCATAATCTGTCGCTCAACGAGAACGATGTCGGCGAATACCGCACCTTCTTCCGGCTCAACCCGCCCTTGCGCGCCGAAGACGACCGGCTGGCGATGATCGAGGCGATCAAGGACGGCACGATCGACATCATCGTCTCCTCGCACGACCCGCAGGACGTCGACACCAAGCGCCTGCCCTTTGCCGATGCGGCCGCCGGCGCGATCGGACTGGAGACGCTGCTTGGCGCGGCACTTCGGCTCTACCACAATGGCGACGTGCCGCTGCTCAGGCTGATCGAGACGCTGTCCACGGCGCCGGCCAGACTGTTCGGCCTGCCGGGCGGCACATTGAAGCCAGGCGCGTCGGCGGATCTCGCGGTCGTCGATCTGGACGAGCCGTGGATCGTCAGCGAAAGCGGCCTTCGCTCGCGTTCGAAGAACACCTGCTTCGAAGGCGCGCGCCTGCAGGGCAAGGTCGTGCAGACGATGGTCGCGGGCCGCACGGTGTTTTCAGCGTAGACCACCCGTCGCTTTGCACTTTGGCGGACCTGCCCGGCACAGAGTTGCTTGGCGAACCCTCTCGACTCTACCATTATGCCCAGCTGATGTTGAGCGGCGCCAGCTCTTGCAAACTATGGTTGCATAACGCACAGTGAATCAATCCTAGGGCGAACATCTGGGGCGACAGGAATACGGGGGAGACAATGGGTTACGCGATTTCGCTCGTCTTCGGCTATCTGCTCGGCTCGATTCCGTTCGGGCTCCTGATTACCCGCGCGGCCGGCCTCGGCGACGTCCGCAAGATCGGGTCGGGCAATATCGGCGCGACCAATGTGCTGAGGACGGGCAACAAGGGTCTTGCGGCAGCCACGCTGCTCCTCGATGCCCTGAAGGGCACGGCGGCGGCGCTGATCGCCGGGCATTTCTCGCCGGACTTCGGACTGTTGGCCGGCTTCGGCGCCTTCCTCGGCCATCTCTTCCCCGTCTGGCTCGGCTTCAAGGGCGGCAAGGGCGTCGCAACCTATCTGGGCGTGCTGCTCGGCTTAGCCTGGCAAGGCATGCTCGTCTTCGCCGTCGTCTGGCTCGCGATGGCCTTCTTGTTCCGCTATTCCTCGCTGGCCGCATTGGCGGCCGCGGTGGTCGTGCCGATTGCGCTCTATTTCATGAGCACGCCGCAGATCGCCGGCCTGTTTGCGCTGATGAGCCTGATCGTCTTCATCAAGCACCGCGCCAACATCTCGCGCCTGCTGGCCGGCACCGAAGGCAAGATCGGGGCGAAGGGATGAGCGCCCCGGCCGCCGGCCCGCGTCTCAGCGACCGGCAGCGGCTTGCCTGGCTTCGCCTGATCCGCACGCCCAATGTCGGTCCGGCTTCGTTTCGCGAGCTGATCAACCGCTTCGGCTCGGCAGAAGCCGCGCTTGAAATGCTGCCCGAGCTGACGATCTCCGGCGGCGCCAATCGCATCGTGCGCATCCCCTCCATCGCCCAGGCCGAAGCCGAGCTGGAAGCCGCCCGGCGCGCCGGCGCCCGCTTCGTCGGCATCGGCGAAGCCGATTATCCACCCTTGCTGAAGACCCTGGACAATCCGCCGCCGCTGCTGGCGGTGAAAGGCGAAGGCGCGGTCTTCCGGTTGCCGGCGGTGGCGATTGTCGGCGCCCGCAATGCCTCGCTGGCCGGCATCAAGATGGCGCGCCTGCTGGCGGCAGACCTCGGCCGCGAAGGCTACGCCATCGTTTCCGGCCTGGCGCGCGGCATCGACACGGCCGCACACAAAGGC
>NZ_RZTO01001002.1:0-1971 GCF_003997225.1 Mesorhizobium sp. M2C.T.Ca.TU.002.02.1.1 | reverse complement strand
GAGCCCAAGCGCGAACTCGACCGTTTTTGCGAGGCGATGATCGCCATCGCCGGCGAGGCGGCGAAAGTGGCGAAGGGCGAGTGGCCGCTCGCCGACAACCCGCTGGTCAACGCCCCGCACACCGCGGCGGAAGCGCTCGCGGGTGAGTGGAAGCATCCGTATTCGCGGCTGGAGGCGGCCTATCCGGCGGGCGACGCCGATCTGGCGGCGAAATACTGGCCGCCGGTCTCGCGCATCGACAACGTCGCTGGCGACCGCAACCTGGTCTGCTCCTGCCCGCCGCTGTCGGAATATCTCGGCGCCGCCGAATAGCCCCGCCGACGTTTTAGGCGGTTTTCAGGGCCGGCCCGGCATCGGGCTGGCCCACTTCGACCTGAGCGATGACGCGGTTGCGCCCTGCACGCTTGGCGGCGTAAAGCGCGGCGTCGGCTTGCGCCAGCACCGCGTCCAGGGGGCGACCCGCGGCCGAGCCGAATCCCATGCCGCCGCTGACGCTGCTGCGCAGCGGGCCGCGATGGGTAGGCACGATCTCGGTGCCGAAAGCGACGCCGATCCGGCTTGCCATGTCATACGCCTTTTCCGGTGTCACACGCGACATGACGAGCGCGAATTCCTCGCCGCCCAACCGGAAGGCGTCGACCCCTGCCCTACCGTATTTCTTGATCACCGCCGCGAAGCGGCAAAGGACCTGGTCTCCGACGGGGTGGCCGAAGACATCGTTGGTCATCTTGAAATGATCGAGATCGAACATCGCGATCGCCATGAACGGACCGAAGCTGCGGTCGCCGTAAAGCTCGTTGAGCGCCCTGCGGTTCATCAGTCCGGTCAGCGGATCGGTCATCGTCTCGGCCTTGAGCTCGATCTGCGCCTGCAGGTGGTGCAGCGACAGCGTCAGCGCGCCGAGGCCGGTCATGCAGGCGACCGCGACGACCGAGTTCAACCGCTCCGCCCAATTGTCGGGCGCAGCACCCAGCACCCACTGCCCTTGCGCCAGCAACGCCAGGCCGCACAGCGCGAAGGACAGGCCGCAGGCGCCGCTGAGGAACGAAACGACCAGCAGGATCCGGCGGTCGTGATCCCCTTTCATCCAGAACATCGTCCCGATCGCCGCGAGCAGCGCCGTCACGGCCGCATAGGTGATCTGGAAGCCGATGCCGTCGAAGCCGAGATAAGTGATCATCGCGCAGGCGGCCATCGCGGCCAGCGCCGGCACGATGGCGCGGCGGTAGTTGCGGAAGCCGAGATACTGCATGGCCGACAGGCAGATCACCAGGAAACCCAGGGTCAGCAGCGCGAGCACCACCTGGCACAGCCAGGGATCGGCATCCTTGGTATAACGCCAGAAGGCGACGACATGGACGACGAGCACCAGGGTCCCGCAAGCGACCGTGAGCACGAAGCGCGCCCTCGGCGTGGTGAGCCAGATCGCGAACATGGTGGCGCTGAGGCATGTGCCCGACAGCGCCGCCGCGAGCAGGAGCGAACTGAAATCCAACATCCGTGAAGAACTGCCTCTAGCGTCTGGCCGGTGCCCCGTCCCTCAATGTAGGCTGACGGCTGCCGGCGCAAACCGTTTTCGGCCGATGCCCAACGCTACCTCGACACAGGGTTTACAAAGCGTCGACATCCGAGGCGAAATCCCGTGGCAGCACACGGGCTACGCGAACTCCCGGAGGGATCAGCCCTTGTCGAGCAGCGCCAGGTTGGCGTTGACCACCGTCTGGTCGGCCATGCCGGCCTTGGCTTCGAGCAGCAGCGCGCGCGCCCTTTTCTTGTTGCCGCGCAGAAGCTGCGAATAACCCATATTGTTGACGATCTGCGGCTTGCGCCCGGCGACCTTCAACAGCTGCGCGTAGGCGCGATCGGCGAAGTCGAAACGGCCGAGCTCGTCATAGGATGCGGCAAGCCCCATCCAGGCCTCGGCATTGTCGGATTTGAGTTCGACCGCCTTGCGGAAATGCTGCTCGGCAA
>NZ_RZTO01001001.1:0-1972 GCF_003997225.1 Mesorhizobium sp. M2C.T.Ca.TU.002.02.1.1 | reverse complement strand
CCTCGATCATCGAATCCGGCGTCGACCCGAGCCGCATGGCCGGCATCCGCGGCCAGCTGAAGTCGATCGGGCTGGAGCCCTATGACTGCCTCAGCCCCGGCCTGATGGACTATATCGCCACCTGGACCGCCAAGAAGTCCGGGGCCCTGGCGGCCTGACAAATCCTGCGATTTCTGCCATGGGGCTGGCTGACACGCCGGCCCCATATTTGTTTGGAAGCAACGATGCCCGCACCCATTATCTACGTCGATGCCGACGCTTGCCCGGTCAAGGCCGAGATCGAGAAGGTCGCGGAGCGCCATGGCGTCGTCGTCGCCTATGTCTCCAATGGCGGCCTGCGGCCGTCGCGCGATCCTATGATCCGCAACGTCGTCGTCTCCAAGGGCGCGGACGCGGCGGACGACTGGATCGTCGAGAACGCCAGGGCCAACGACATCGTGGTGACGGCCGACATCCCGCTGGCGGCGCGCACGGTGGCGCTCGGCGCGCATGTGCTGGGACCCACCGGCCGCCCCTTCACGCCGGAGACCATCGGCATGGCGGTGGCGATGCGCGATTTGAAGCAGCATTTGCGGGAAACAGGCGAAAGCCGGGGCTTCAACGCCTCCTTCACGCAGAAGGACCGCTCGCAGTTTCTCGGCGAGCTCGACCGCATCTTGCGGCGTGCCTTGAAATCCGTCACACCGGATTGATCCAACGTCTTCAGGGGCCTCGGGCCATGGGTGACGACCTCAAGACGCCGATGCATCGGCACATGCAGTTCGCCCTCGCCGCGGCCGTCGGCATCGTCGCGCTGCTGCTTGCCTTGTTGCTGCGCTGGCCTTTGCCCTACTCCATCGGCGCCAATGTGTTCTTTGTGAGCTACATCGCTCTCGTGCTGACCCTGATGCCGAGTCTTACCGGCCGCTATCTCAGCAAGAACGCACGGGCGACGGACCTGCCGGTGCTGGCGATCTTCGCCGTCACGCTCTTTGTCGTCGGCGCCGCCATCGTCTCGCTGTTCCTGCTGATCAACCAGAAGGATGCCGCGCATCCCATGCAGCTCGCCTTCGCCATGCTGTCGATCCCGCTCGGCTGGTTCACCATCCACGCCATGGCGTCGCTGCACTATGCGCATGTCTACTGGAAGGATGGCGACGAGATCGACGAGAAGACCCAGAAGAAGATGCCGGTCGGCGGCCTTGATTTTCCGGGCGGCAAAAGGCCGGAAGGCTGGGATTTCCTCTATTTCGCGACAGTCATCGGCATGACGGCGCAGACGGCGGACACGGCCATCACCACCTCGCAGATGCGCCTGGTGGTCCTGGTCCATTCGGTCCTGACCTTTTTCTTCAACACGGTTATCGTCGCCGCAGCGGTCAATCTCGCGGTCAGCCTGGGGGCTTCGTAATAAATCCGTGATCGCATGAAACATTGCCTTGTGCGGCGACGTATTGAGGGGAAGACAATGACCTGAAAAGCCGCTTCCCGATGGCGGCCGGAGGCAAGATGGACACTGTTGCCAACAACCGATCCGCCAGCGAGGCGGCCGGCAAGGACACGACCCTCATCTATCGGCAATCGCGCTGGACGCGGCTGACCCATTGGATCTGGGCTTTCTCGCTGTTCTTCATGCTGCTTTCCGGCCTGCAGATCTTCAACGCGCGGCCGCAGCTTTATATCGGCAAGCAGTCCGGCTTCGAATTCAACAACACCATCCTCCAGATCGGCGCCGAAAACACCGCCAACGGTCCGCGCGGCTTCACTGAAATCTTCGGCCATCGCTTCGACACCACCGGCGTGCTCGGCTGGTCGGGTCCGCCGGGACAAGAGACGCCGCGCGCCTTTCCATCCTGGGCGACGATCCCGTCCTATTACGATCTCGGCACCGCTCGCGTCGTGCATTTCTTCTTCGCCTGGATCCTGACCACGACGCTGCTCGTCTGGCTGGTTGCCGGCCTGATCAACGGCCATATCCGCCGCGATCTCGCCC
>NZ_RZTO01001000.1:0-1972 GCF_003997225.1 Mesorhizobium sp. M2C.T.Ca.TU.002.02.1.1 | reverse complement strand
GAGTGGAAACACGACAGTCGAACCATAGTGGCCGGGGAGCAAGCTTCGCAAAAGCCGAAGCGTCGCCGGCGGGGAACAGAAAAAAGGGGAAGACAACCATATGAGCACGATAAGCACCGCCCTCGAGCAGCCTGCCGAAAGCAAGCTGCTCAGGCATATCGACTGGCGTGGCGCCTTCTGGGTGGCAAGCGGCGTTCCGGCACTGGTCCTGTTCTCGATCGGCGGCATTGCCGGCACGACCGGAAAGCTCGCCTTCCTGATCTGGACGGTGTCCATGATCATGGGCTTCCTGCAATCCTTCACCTATGCGGAGATCGCCGGCCTGTTCCCGAACAAATCGGGCGGCGCCTCGATCTACGGCGCGACGGCCTGGCTGCGCTACTCGAAATTCATCGCGCCGCTGTCGGTCTGGTGCAACTGGTTCGCCTGGACGCCGGTGCTGTCGCTCGGCTGCTCGATCGCCGCTGCTTACATCCTCAACGCGCTGGCGCCGGTGCCGATCTTCACCGAGACCTCGCCGGAAGTGGTCGCCTATATCGCCGCGCATGCCGGGACGGCGCCCGCCGACGCGATCGCCGCGGTGACCGCCGCCGCGACGCCGGCGATCCGCACATGGTCGCTGTGGGGTCACACGCTTGGTCCGGTGTCCTTCACCTTCAACGCCACCTTCTTCATCGGCGCCGTGCTGATGCTGGTCATCTTCTCGATCCAGCATCGCGGCATCCTCGGCACGGCCAATGTGCAGAAATATATCGGCCTCTTGGTCATCGTCCCGATGCTGATCGTCGGCGTCGTGCCGATCTTCACCGGCCAGATCGACTGGGCGAATTTCTCGCCGCTGGTACCGCTGGCGGCCGCCTATGCACCCGACCCAGGCTCCTGGAACATTGCGGGCTGGACGCTGGCGCTCGGCGGCATGTTCATCGCCGCATGGTCGACCTACGGTTTCGAGA
Source organism: Mesorhizobium sp. M2C.T.Ca.TU.002.02.1.1 (assembly GCF_003997225.1). Taxonomy (NCBI): domain Bacteria; kingdom Pseudomonadati; phylum Pseudomonadota; class Alphaproteobacteria; order Hyphomicrobiales; family Phyllobacteriaceae; genus Mesorhizobium; species Mesorhizobium sp. M2C.T.Ca.TU.002.02.1.1. The sequence continues at coordinate 1,019 of NZ_RZTO01001000.1, read as the reverse complement.
CCGCGGTCTGCTACACGTCGGAATTCAAGAACCCCGGCACCGACACCTTCAAGGCGATCTTCTACTCCGGCCTGCTCTGCATGCTGCTCTTCATCCTGGTGCCCTTCACCTTCCAGGGCGTGCTGGGCCTGAACGGTATGCTGGCGACGCCGATCGTCGACGGCTCGGGCGTCGCCGACGCGCTGGCCGGCATGGTCGGCGGCGGCAGGCTGATCCACAGCCTGCTGGTCATGCTGATGATCCTGGCGCTGGTGCTGTGCATCATGACGGCGATGGCCGGCTCCTCGCGCACGCTCTACCAGGGTTCGGTCGACGGCTGGCTGCCGCGCTATCTCAGCCACGTCAACGAGCACGGCGCGCCGACGCGGGCGATGTGGACCGACCTCTGCTTCAACCTGATCGTGCTGGCGATCGCCTCGGCCGACGCGACGAGCTTCTTCTTCATCCTCGCCGTGTCGAACTGCGGCTACATCATCTTCAACTTCCTCAACCTCAATGCCGGCTGGATCCATCGCATCGACAACGGCCACATCAACCGTCCTTGGAAGGCGCCGACCTGGCTGCTCGGCATCGGCGCCATCTTCGCCTATGTCAACGCGATCTTCATGGGCGCCGGCGCCAAGGTGTGGAACCCGATGGCGCTGTGGGCCGGCCTGATCACGGCAGCCTTGATCATCCCGGTGTTCTGCTTCCGCCACTACATCCAGGACGGCGGCAAGTTCCCAGAGCACATGCTGGCCGACCTCGGCATGGCGGGAGCCGACCTCTCGGTCAAGAAGGCGGGCATGCTGCCTTACCTGACGCTGATTGCAGGCGTGGTGGTGATGCTGATCGCCAACTGGGTGTTCGTCATCTGACACGGCAACCTGAAAGAAATGGGCGCGCTCCGGCGCGCCCTCAGACTGCTGACAAACCCCGTCGAATTTCGGCGGGGTTTTGTTTTATGTGATTGAAGCGTTTGAGAAGTTCGTGTCAGGAGATTTTGACAGGAGGCGCCGAGCCCTCATGCGAGGCTTGGT